>JABFWM010000040.1 GCA_013362195.1 Acidobacteriota bacterium | reverse complement strand
GCGTGGCGCGTTGCCGCCGCGCGTCTCCTGGAGCACGACGATGCGATCGCCGTTCGGCCACGGCAGCGGCCTGACCAGCACTCCGTAGGTGAGGCTGAACAACACCGTCGTCGCGCCGATGCCCACGGCCATCGTGACGATTGCGAGCAGCGCATGGCGGGGCTGACGCCGCAGCAGGCGCGCGGCATACCGCACGTCGCTCGACAGGCCGGCGAACCGCGAGGGCGAGGCGGGCGGGGGCGGCGCGGCCGCCGCTCGTTTCGTGTGACGATGCAGGCCGGCTGCCTGGGAGCGCCACAGGGCGATCTGCGCGGCGGCGCGCCGATCCGCCTCGTCGTGCGAGCAGCCCTCCGCGCGGGCCGCGTCGTACAGGAGACGCGCGTGCTGCGCCAGTTCCTCGATGACGTCATCGTCGGGAACGCCGGCCGAGCCGCTGAATGCCGAGCGGATGCGCGTGATCCAGTCCATGGCGTCAGGCAGGCGTCACGCGGGCGACGCGATTGAGCGCGTTGAAGAACTGCTCCCAGACGCTGCGCTGGCTGGCCAGCACGCGGCGTCCGTGTTTCGTCAGCCGGTAACAGCGGCGGCGGCGCTGGCCCGCTTTCTCCACCCAGCGGCCCTCAATCAGCTGCCGCTCTTCCATGCGGTACAGCGAGGGATAGAGCGAGGCCGCATGGAACGAGATCGCGCCGTCGGATCGCTGCGCGATCTGCTGGGCGAGCTCGTAGCCGTGGCGGTCGCGTTCTTCGAGCAGCGCGAGGATCAGCAGCTCGGTGCTGCCGCGTTTGAGCTCGCGCGCGAGCGCATTGATGCCCATATGTGGGCACATTATATATGAGGGCGCTCGAAGCAGGCCGTAGCGCGCTGCCGGGATGGATAACGACCGATCGCCGGGTCTAAAGACCCGGCCGACACCGAACAGAGCTGGCGGTACACCCGACAGGACCGCGCCCAACCGCGGGACCCGGCCCAACCGATAGGACCCCGGCCTACACCGAAACACCGTGTAGGCCGGGTCTTCAGACCCGGCACTATGCGCCGCATTGTATGTTGTCGATGTTCGAGGCATGATTGTCGATAGTCGAGGCGACGACCATGCCGAAGCCGTCCGATCTGCTGCAGGGGACGCTCGATCTCCTGATCCTGAAAACGCTCGCCCGCGAGCCCGCGCACGGCTGGGCGATCTCCAAGCGCATTCAGCTCCTGTCCGGCGACGTCTTGTCGGTCGGCCAGGGTTCGCTCTATCCAGCGCTCTATCGGCTCGAACACCAGGGGTGGATCACCGCCGAATGGAAGGACTCGGACCTTGGACGGGCCGCGAAGGTCTACGCGCTGACGCGCGAAGGACGCCGTCAGCTCGATCGCGAGTTGAAGACGTGGCAGCGGCTCTCGTCAGCCGTCCAGCTGCTGCTCGACAACGCCTAGGAGGCGGCCATGCGCTTCGTCCGCATCGTCATACACCGCTGGCGTTCGCTGCTGCGATCCTCGCGCGGGGAGCGCGAGATGCGCGACGAGCTCGGGCTGCACCTCGAGCATCTGACGCGCGAATACATGGCCGCCGGGATGTCGGAGACGGAAGCACGACGCGCGGCCCGCCGCGACTTCGGGCCGATCGAACCAATCAAGGAGCAGTGCCGCGACGCGCGCAGGATCGGTCTCGCGCAGGACACCGCGAAGGACGTCGCGTACGCGGGGCGACTGTTGATCAAGTCTCCCGGGTTCACACTGGCCGCAATCCTCTCGCTCGCGCTCGGCATTGGCGCGAACGCGGCGATTTTCAGTCTCGTCGACGCCGTACTGTTGCGGACCATGCCGTCGGTTCATGAGCCAACGCGGCTCGTCGAAGTGAGCCGCGACGGCGGCCGCGCGCTCAGCTACGCCGCCTTCGAAGCGATCCGCGATCGCACCTCGGTGTTCTCGGGCGTGCTGCTCACGTCGGGCGGACGCTTCGCGGCGAGCCTCGACGTCAGCGGCCGCAGCGGTGGGGAAGTGCATCTTTCGCCCGTCAGCGCCGAGTACTTCACGGTCCTCGGCGTCACGCCGGTGCTCGGGCGCGCGCTCGATGCGCGTGACATGGCGCCGTCGAACACCGCAGTGATCAGTCATGCGCTCTGGGAGCGGGTGTTCAATGGCGATCCGAACGTGCTGGGCACGCAGATGCGCGTCGGACGCCGCGACTATACCGTCGTCGGCGTGGCGCCGCGAGCGTTCAGTGGCGTGCTCACGGGCCATCGGATCGACCTGTGGATGCCGATTACCTGGTTCGACGATCACTATCTGCGGAACAGCGGCGCGAACATGTTTCGCACGATCGCGCGCGTCCGCGCCGGCGTCTCGCGCGACCAGGTGCGCGCTAACGTCGACGTCATAGCCGCGCAGATCACGAATCAGTGGCACCTCGAAAAATCGCTCCGCCTGGACGTTGGCGATGCGAGCGGCGGCCTCACCGTGGTTCGACGGCAGTTCTCCGGGGCGCTGTGGATTCTGATGGGAGTGGTGGCGCTGCTGCTTCTCATCGCGACCGTGAACGTGGCGAACCTGTTGCTCGCGCGCGCCGGTGCACGCCGGCGCGAGATGGCGGTCCGGTTGTCGATCGGGGCGAGCCGATGGCGGCTCCTCCGCCAACTGCTCACGGAGAGCGCGGTGCTTGGCGCGATCGGCGGCGCGATCGGCGTCGCGCTCGCGCCGACCGCCGCGGCGTCGCTCGTGCGGTTCCTCTCGGCCGCGATGGGCACCATGGAACTGTCCACCGATATCAATCCGCGTGTGCTCATGTTCACGCTGGTCGTGCTGCTGATCGCCGTCGTGTTGTTCGGGCTCGCGCCGGCCCTTGCCGCCACGCGTCTCGATCTCACATCCCTGATGAAAGGCGGTCCGGCCGGTGATGGCGGTCGTGGCACGCGCGCGCGCTTGGATCGCGTGCTCGTCGCCGTACAGGTCGCGATTTCGTGCGTGCTGCTTGCCGGGGCGCTCTTGTTTAGCCGCAGCCTGCTGACGCTCATGCACGTGGATGCGGGCTTTCGGCCCGAGCACGTCGTGCTGCTCAGTGTCGGGCTCGATCCTGCCCGATCGCGTACTCCAGTCGATCGCGTGCGTGCCTACGACCGCGTTGTCGATCGGCTCTCGCACGTGCCAGGCGTCGAATCCGTGGGCTACTCCAGCGAGCGGCTCTTCGGCGGCGGCACCTGGACAGAGCCGATCGTGACGCCGCGCTTCAATCCCGCGCCCGGACAGGATCGCGACGCGGTCCTGCTCGTGGTCTCTCCAGGGTTCTTCGAGGCGCTCGGCACACGCCTCGTTCGCGGCCGTCCGTTCGACGTCCACGACGACGAGCGGTCTGAAGCGGTGGCAGTCATCAATGAAGCCGCCGCGCGCTACTTCTTCGCACGCACGGACGCGGTCGGGGACATCCTTCAGATCGGCGATGGTGACGTCCGACGCCTCCGCGTCGCGGGCGTCGTGCAGGACGCGAAGTATCGAACGCTGAGGGAGCCGGCGCCGCGGATGGTGTATCTCCCGGCGCTGCAGATGCCCGATTCGGCCGCCGCGCCCAACCTGGCGATCCGGACGACGGCCGAGCCGGACACCATCGCGGACGCGCTCTGGAACGAGGCTCGCCGTGAAGTGCCCGATCTTCGCTGGCGAGGCGCCACAACCCAGCGAAAGTTGATCGACGGCACGATTGCGCCCGATCGGATGCTGGCGCAGCTCTCGGGAGTGGTTGGCGCCACGGCGCTGCTCCTCGTCTGCGTGGGCTTGTACGGACTCACCGCGTACGAGGCGTCGCGGCGAAGGCGTGAGATCGGCGTGCGGCTCGCGCTTGGCGCTCAGCGTGCACACATCGTTCGCAACATCGTCGGACGATCGCTGCTGCTGGTGACAGCCGGCCTCGTCGCCGGCGTGGGTGGCGCCGCCGCGTTCGCGCGCGCGCTCGAAGGGGTGCTGTTCGGCGTGAAGAGCTCGGATCTCGTGACCCTTGCCGGCGCGCCAGTGGTGCTGCTGACCATTGCCGCGCTGGCCGCTTACCTGCCGGCCCGGCGCGCCGCGCGGCTCAATCCGATCGTCACGCTGCGCGCCGACTGATCACCACGGATCAGATCCACCACGGATACACAGTGAAATACACGGATGGCATGAACGCGGATGGGACGGCGGTCGTGTTTACGCTTTCGACGGCACGGCGCAAATCACACTGGCGACCGGATCATCGTGAGGCCTCTTCCAGCACGCCCCATGCCGATGAAGGCCGGCTGCTCCGACGTCTCCACAGTCCCGCGACTCCCGATGCGAGGAGAAGGATCGTACCCGGCTCTGGCGTGGCGGCGCTCTCAGCAAACCGGTAGCTCACGCGGTCGGCGAACGTGCCGAATTCCGCGCTGTTGGTGAACGAGAGCGTCACGGCGCCGCGCCCACGCAGCCGCGTCGAGAAGAGCATCGCATGGACTCCTTCGGCGCGCAGTCCAGCAAGGCATGTGCCCCGCGCGCCGCGCACGATGCAGGTGGCGCGGTCGCCTGAAGCGCGCCGACATAGCTGCGCCGCGCGTCATGGGGCATCCGACAAGTCGCGATAGAAGAAGGTGGTGCTGCAGAAGCCGCCCATCGGCATGAGCGCATAGCGCGGGATGTCGCCGACGCGCCTCCAGCCAAGCCGCGCGTAGAGCCGCGCGGCATCGCCATCCGTGACGGCGTCCAGCACGAGCAGCGTCTTGCCGCACTCGCGAGCCGTCGCTTCGGCCGCGCGGATCAGCGCGGCGCCCAGTCCCTGCCGCCGCGCCCGGCGATGGACGAGCATCTTCGCGAGATCGGCGCGGTGCGGCTGGTTCTCGGGCATCGACAGGATCAGCTGCACGGTGCCGCAGATCCCCTGCGCGTCCTCCGCCACGATCACCGCGCGTTCACCGGCGGCCACATCGTCCGCCACGCGGCGCCAGAACGCCGTTGCCCGCTCGCGCGTGAGGGGGTGCATGAAGCTCACCGACGCGCCGCCTTCGACGCAATCGATCAAGACGTCGGCGAGCGCGTCGACGGCGCGCGCGTCGAGACGGTCCAGCCGCCGCACGGTCCAGGGTGTCGCGGTCATCGCAACGGCGCACGAGCATAGCAAGAGCCATCGCGCGAGCACCAATCCAGCCGCGCCCCCGCTGCGTAGTGGAGATGTCGGCTCGAGGCGGCGGCCGCGCCCGGTACCGGGGCGGGGCGCACGACGCGTTCGTGATGGTTGTGATCTGCATCGATTGGAAAGGTGTGACTATGCGCCGAGTGATTCCGCTGGTGCTCCTGAGCGTCGCGTTGTCCGTTCCGGCCGCAGCGCGACAGGATCCGACCCGTCCGATCAAAGCCAACCAGACCGATGGCTATGGCAACGATCGTCTCGTGGCCTTCACCTACTTCATGAACTTTCAGTGCGTGCACGAACCTGGCGACGATCTCGACAATGATGGCGCGATCGCCGCGGTGGACCCGAACGAGTTCCAGTCGCCGCGATGCGTGGTCGGGCGGCAGCCGACCATCGATCCGAATGGCAGGCCCATAACCGATACGCAACCGCTCTACGTCATCGTGCCGTTCTTCGACGCGGACGCAGACGGCCAGGCGGCCACCCCGGAGCTGGCGGCGGCGCTCCGGCGCTTGTTCGGGTTCGTGCCCGACGCTTTCGATCCGTCACCGGGTGTGCCCGTGCAGTGCCCGGAACCGGGACCGCCGCTCAGTGTGCACGCCGGCGCGTTCGGCACCTGCACCATGCATCCGTCGACCCTCGATCTCGGTCCCGTGCTGGCCAGCCTTGGCGCGGTGCCGGCGGGGACGGCGGTGCAGGTGCCCACGCCAATCACAGCCACATCATCGACGGCGCGAACTTCGGCGCGATCTGGTGGCAGGTGGTCGTGGTGCTAGTGACCGACCCGGGGGTCTGGCCGAATGTCAGCGGCACCAGCGGGCTGAACTCGGTCGCGGCGCTGCGCGCTGCGCAGGCGAGCGGCCGCGCGTCAGCGGACGTCCCGTCGAACTTCTTCCTGTTCTTCGACAGCCGCGAGTTCCGGCACGGCGGCTGAGCGCGCGTGGCAGTCACTGGCGGTCCGCCCAACGCGGCGGGCCGCCCGTTCGCGCTTCAGAGTATGATGCGCGGCACTTGCGGGCTGCCCGCCACCACGATTCATGCTGATCTGGCTGTTCGCCGTATTGTCGGACGCTGCCCACCCTGACGACGGGACGGCCGACGACCGCGCATGCCTTCAACGGATGTGCGATGGAGAGGCCTCTGCCGTCGCTGTCCTGTACGATCGGCACGCGCGGGCGATCTACTCGCTCGCGCTGCGCATCGTCGGCGACGAAGGGGACGCCGAGGACCTCGTCCAGGTTGTGTTCGCGCAGGCGTGGCAGCGCGCCGGCGCGTACGACGCCGCGCGCGGCAGCGTGGCCGCGTGGCTGCTGACCATGACACGTTCCCGCGCGATCGATCGCGTGCGCGCGCGCCGGTCGCGTCCGTCGGCGCAGGGCGCGCTCGATGTCGAGGCGGCGGGGGATCTTCCCGCGGCGAGCACGGGGCTCGTCGACCAGCTCGTCGCGGACGAGGAGGCGCGCCGAGTCCGGACCGCGCTGGAGGCGCTGCCATTCATCCAGCGCGTGGCGATCGAGCTGGCGTATTACGAGGGCTTGTCGCAGCGGGAAATCGCCGAACGCCTCGAGCAGCCGCTCGGCACCATCAAGACGCGGATGCGCGCCGCGCTCATGCGGTTGCGCGATGCGCTGACGGAGAGTGCGGTATGACGCCGGAGCACGACGAGCAGGCGCTCGCCGCGTTCGCGCTCGGCGCGCTCGAACCCGCCGAGCGCCGTGCGGTGGCCGAGCACATCGCCGGATGCGACGCATGCGCCGCGCAGGTCCGATCGTTCCAGCGCGTCGGATACGCGCTTGATTGCGCGGTACCATCCCGTACGCCGCCGCCGGAACTGCGCGCCCGCGTCCTGTCGACGATTACCGGTGCGTCCCTCAATCGCCGTGCGTCGGATGACGCGCTTCGTTCGTCGCCCGCGGTGTCGCCGTCGAGCGTCTCGCGCCAGCCCGCATCGCTTCGGACCTGGCTGCCGCTTGCGGCCATGCTGCTCATCGCCATCGGCGCCGCGGCTTACGCGATGCGCTTGCAGGGCCGGGTCGCGACCCTCGAGCGCGCGCTGACGCGCACGTCCGGGGAGGCGCGCGCGGCGCAGCAGGCGACGCTCGACGCGCGCCGCATTGCGGATCAGGCGCGCTCCGCGATGGCGATCCTCGCCGCGCCGGACCTCGCGCGCATCGATCTCGCCGCGCAGCCCGGCGCACCCGCGGCCTCGGCGCGCGCGCTGTGGAGCCGTCAGCGCGGGATGGTGTTCACCGCAGCGAACCTGCCGCCGGCGGGCCCGGGACGCACGTATCAGGTCTGGGTGGTCGTGCCGCGTGGTCCCGTGAGCGCCGGAGTGATCGATCCGGATGCGACCGGCAGCGGCCTCGGCGTGTTCCGTACGCCGGCAGACATGCCATCGCCGGTCGCGGTGGCCGTCACCATCGAGCCTGCCGGAGGGGTGCCGGCGCCGACCGGCCCGCGCGTCCTCGTCGGGGCGCCTTGACGCGATGGCGCGCCCGCGCGTCAGCGGGAGGATCACGCTCGCCTGAAGTGGGCGCGCGTGCGGCACGCGCCTCTGCGTCCTTCGATCCAGTCATCTGACAGGGCAGGTGTAAGCTGTGTCGCGCACGGCGCCGCCGCAGCCCGCGGCGGACGAGCGTGCGGCGCGTGAGGAGGAGACCGCATGTCGTACACGAGGCGGGAATTCGGGAAGCTGGCGCTCGCCGGCGTGCCGGCCGCGGCGTTGCTCGGGAGGAGCGACGCCCTGTTCGGCGCGTTCGCACAGGCGAAGCCGAACTCGGTCGTCAATGGCGTGCAGATCGGGACCATCACCTACAGCTTCCGCAGCATGCCCGACCAGAGCGCCGAAGCGACGCTGAAATATGTCGTGGACTCGGGGATCAGCGCGATTGAGTTGATGGGCGGACCAGTCGAGAGTTTTGCCGGCGCGCCGATGTCTGGGCGCGGCGGCGGTCCGGCGGCGGCCGGCGCGCGCGGCGGCGGCCGAGGGCCTGCGGGCGCGGCGGCGCCAGTGCCCGAAGGTGCGCGCAAAGGGACGTGGAACGGCAAGGAGTGCGTGATCCCTCCGCCGCCCGGTGCGGCTGGTGGTGGCGGGCGCGGCGGCCGCGG
>JABFWM010000587.1 GCA_013362195.1 Acidobacteriota bacterium | reverse complement strand
TTTCAAGGCGTCGATCGACGCCGATCGCCGTCTGGCCGCCGCCTACATGAACCTGGGGCGGCTCTACCAGGAACACGCGGCCGGCGATCCCGCGGCGCCTCGCAAGGCGCTCGCCGTCTACCGCCAGCTGCTGACGATCGATCCGTCACGGAGCGAGGCGCTGTTTCAAGCCGCGTATCTCTCGGCCTGCATCGGCGACTGGGCCTCATCCCGTGAGTGGCTCGATCGTCTTCCGATCGACGTGCGCTCGCGGCCCCAGACGCTCGCGGTTCTCGCGGTCGATGCCGCCGGTCTTGGCGATCGCGCGCAGGCCACCCGCACGGCGAATGTCCTGGCCGGACATCCGGAACTGGCGGAGCAGGATGTGCTCGCGATCGTACCCGCGCTCGACGTCGCGAAAGACGATGCGCTCGCGGACCAGCTCTTGTCGGCGCTCGAGCAGCGTCATCTGGCTTCCGCCGCCTCGCTGCGCCAGCTCGGAACCGTGAACGTGCGCCTCGGGCGCCTCGATCGGGCGCGGCAGTCGTTCGACCGCGCCTTCGACGCCGGCGGTCCGCGCGTTCCGATTCTCGTGGACCTGGCGCGTGTCGCCTACAAGCAGAAGGACTTCGAAGGCGCGCTCGGCTACCTGGCGCACGCGCGCGATCTGGATGCGAAGAACGCCGAAGTGCATTTCCTCTTCGGGCTCGCGTGCGTGGAGTTGAATCTGGGTGCGGAGGCGTTCGACGCGCTGCGGAAAGCCGTGGCGCTCGCGCCGGAGAACGCCTACGTGAATTACGCGATGGGCGCCGTCGCGATCCATCGTCATGAGCCGGCCGAGGCGCTGCCCTACTTCGAAAAGTACGTGCGCCTCGAGCCGGACGATCCGCGCGGACGTTTCGCGCTGGGCGCGGCGCGCTTCTACAGCAGCGATCTCGACGGTGCACGACAGGACCTCCAGCGTGCGGCGCGAGCTCCGGAGACGGCCGCGGGCGCACATTACTTTCTTGCGAAAATCGCGCGGCAGCAGGAAGACCTGAAGACGGCGGCCGTCGAAATCGGCGGCGCGCTGGCGGCGAATCCCCGATATGCCGACGCGCTCGCGGAGCAGGGTCTGATTGAGACGCGGCTCGGCCAGTTCGCGGCGGCGGAGCGGTCGCTGCAGGAAGCGCTGGCCAGCGATCCCGAGAACTACGCGGCAACCGTCAACCTGGCGGCGCTCTACGCACGCATGCGGGATCCGAGGCGCGACGAGCTGAAGGCGAGGCTCGACGCGCTGCAGGACAAGCGCGCCGCGGCCGCACAGGAATTTCTTCGCATCGTGCAGGTCGTCCAATGAGCGGCCGCAGGGCTCGTTCCGCTCGCGGATGGTACATCCGGGCGACGGCGCTGCTGGCCGCATGGACACTGCTGGCGGCGGCGCCTGCGCAGGTCCGCACGCCAGACGAACGGCGGGCAACCAACGCTCGCCAGGGATCCGCCACCGGCTGGGTGCGCCGAGCGGTCGACGCGCTCTACTCCGGCGATGCGGATGAGGCCCTGCGGATCGCGACCACCGAGCTCGCGCACGATCCCCGCGACGTGCGGGCGATGGTGGTGGCGGCTCGGGCGCGCCTCGCGCGCGGCGAGCCCGTGGACGCCTACGATCTGTTGACGCGAGCGCTGTCCATCGACGCGCGCAATGCGGACGTGCTGTATTTCCTCGGCATCGTCTCGAGCGATCTCGCGACGAAGGAGCTGGATCGCCTGCAGGCCATCGCGCCGGACAGCCCGCGCGTGCACCAGCTGCTGGGCCGCTCGCTCAAGCTGCAGGACAAGCGCGCCGACGCCGTTGTGGAATACGAGCTCGCACTCAAAGGCGACCCGACCCTCGTCCAGGCGATGCTCGAACTGGCGGACATCTACCGCGAGGAGGCGCACTGCACGGAGGCCGCGGCGCTCTACCGGCGAGCCGGCGAGGTCAAGGCGACATACGACGGGAGCTATGGTCTCGGCGTCTGCCTGGCGGCGCTGGGCGATCACGCGGCGGCCGTCGAAGAATTCCGCGACGCGTTGACACGCGATGAGTCGTCGGCGGTGGCGTACTTTGGGCTGGGCAGCTCGCTGCTGCAGCTCAAAGACGCCGCGGGCGCCGTCGCCGCGCTGAGCCGTGCGGTGGCGCTCGAGCCGCGCATGCGTCAGGCCTACTATCTGCTTGGGCGCGCCTACGCCTCGACCGGGCAGACCGAACGATCACGCGCGGCGCTTGCGCGGGCCGTGGAACTCGCGAAAGCCGAGCGCGCGGACGACGAGGCGGCATTCACGAAGACGCCGCCGCGCCGCGTTCCGCAACTGCCCCAAGAGCGCCGATGATCGCACCGCGACTCATGCCGTGCATGGTGGCGGCCGCCACCATCGCGCTGACGCAGGCAGTTCCGCCGACCAGACAGGTCCCGTCCGCGCCGCCGGGCGCGGCGAAAGGCGTCACCTACGAGGACGTCACGCGTTCCAGCGGCGTGTCGCGCTTCACCCACGTGTCCGGCACGGCCGAGAAGAACTACATCATCGAAGCGACCGGATCGGGCGTGGCGTTGTGGGATTTCAACGGCGACGGCCGGCTGGACCTCTATCTCGTCAACGGCTCGACCCTCGAGCGCCTCAGGCGCGGCGAGGACGCACCATCGGCGGCGCTGTTCCGCAACAACGGCGACGGCACGTTTACCGACGTGACGAAGGAGACGGGCGTTGCGAACGGCCGGTGGGGTCAAGGCGTCTGCGCCGGCGACTTCAACAACGACGGTTTCGAGGATCTCTACGTTACGAACTTCGGCGCCAATCGCCTGTATCGCAGCGACCGCGGCGAGCGCTTTACGGACGTTGCCGTTGCCGCGGGCGTCGCGAACGACAGTTGGTCGACCGGCTGCGCGTTCGGTGACTATGACGGCGACGGCTGGCTCGATCTCTTCGTCGCCGGGTACGTGTCGCTCGATCTCAAGAGCCTTCCCCCGGCGCCGGGCGGCGACGGCCGTGCGGGCGCGCAGGCAGCGCCGGCCGCGGCCGGCGACAGTGGCGGACAACGCATGGGCGCCGCGTACGCTCCTGGCGCGGCCGTCTGCACGTACCGGAGCGAGCGTGTGATGTGCGGGCCGCGCGGCCTGAAGGGGGCGCCCGATCGTCTCTATCGCAACAATCGCGACGGCACCTTCACCGACGTCAGCCGCGACGCCGGGGTCGCGGATCGCGACGGGCTGTACGGCTTCGGCGTTGCCTGGTTCGACATGGACGACGACGGGCGGCTCGATCTGTTCGTCGCCAACGACTCCGGGCCGAACTATCTCTATCGCAATCTCGGAAACGGCCGCTTCGACGATGTGAGCTATCCCTCCGGCGCCGCGCTCGATGCGCAAGGACGCGAGCAGGCGCACATGGGCGTCGCGGTCGGCGACTACGACAACGACACGCGGCTGGATCTCCACGTCACCAATTTCGCGAACGACTTCAACGTCCTCTATCACAATGACGACGGCCGCAGCTTCACCGACGTCTCCGTCAGCGCCGGCCTGACGCTGCCGTCGATGCCGTTCCTCGGATGGGGAACTGATTTTCTCGACTACGACAACGACGGCTGGCTGGACCTGCTGGTCGTCAACGGCCACGTGTATCCGCTGGCGGATCGGGTCGCGTGGAATACGTCGTACGCGCAGCGCGCGCTGCTGTTTCGCAATCTGGGCGGCAGGCGCTTCGAGGACATCGGCGCCGCGGCGGGCGAGGCGCTCACGACCGCGCGCGTCTCGAGAGGATCCGCGGTCGGCGACATCGACAACGACGGCGGCATCGACATCGCCATCAGCAATCTCGACGATCGTCCGACGCTCGCGCGCAACGTGGGCGGCGCCGCGTCGGGCCACTGGCTGACCCTGACGCTCAGGGGCGATCCCGACAGGAAGTGCCCGCGCGATGCGATTGGATCCGCGGTCTTTCTCACCGCCGGCGGGATCGTGCGCCGCGGCGAGGTCGCCAGCGGGCGGGGCCAGGTGTCACAGTCGGACCTCCGCGTGCACTTTGGTCTGGGACGCGAGACGACGGTGTCGAAGCTCGAGGTGCGGTGGGCGAACGGGCCACGGGTCATCTATCCAATCGATCGTGTCGATACGTTCGTCACCATCGACCAGGCGACCGGTCACGTCCAGTATGGAGGCACACGGTGAAGAGCACGCCTATGCCCGTCACGCGCCGCGAGGCCCTGAGCCTCGCCGCGGCGCTGCTCGTTCCACAGGTCCGGCCGCGCCGAACGCCGAAGAAGGTGATTGTGGCGGGCGCCGGCATCGCCGGCCTCAGTTGCGCGTGGGAGCTCGTGCGCCGCGGCCACGACGTCACCGTCGTCGAAGCCTCGGATCGCACCGGCGGCCACGTCTTCACGATTCGCGAGGGGCTGGCCGACGGGCTGTATGCCGACGGCGGCGCGGAACACTTCACGCAGCCTGGCTACGATCGCTACTGGGGATACGTCCGCGAGTTCAATCTCCAGTATCTCTACTACCCTCGGCGCGAGCACCTGCTGCGATGGATTGGCGGCCGGATGCACACGCCGGAGATGCTCGCGGATCGCACCGTGCTGAGCGGGATGGGCTTCAACCGGCGTGAGATCGACTATCTGGCCACGCATCCGTTTCCTGAACTGGCCTCGTTGTACTTCGCGCCGTACCTGGATGCCGTTCGTGACGAGTACCGTCCGTTCGACGCCGGCCTCAATCATCTCGACGCGATCAGCACGACCGAGTTGTTTCGCAAGGACGGCGCGTCGGATGCGGCGCTGCGGTTCATCGGCGGACATGGATCGGCGCTGCAGTCGGTGTGGCACGCCGCCATTCTCAAGTTGCGCGGCGTCCCGCTCTACCCGCCGAAGGTCTATCGGCTCGTCGGCGGCAACCAGACGCTGACCGATACCTTCGCGCAGCGCCTCGGCGATCGCGTCCGCCTCCGGATGCCGGTCACCGCGATCGCGCACGGAGCCACGGGCGTGCGCGTGACCTGTCGGAGCGAAGGCACGAGCGTGACGCTCGACGCGGATTACCTGGTGTGCGCGATGTCGGCGGTGATGCTGCGCCTGCTGCCGATCACCCCGGCGCTGCCGCCGGCCAAGGCGGAAGCGATCGGCACGGTCCCGTACTATTCCGACACGCGCGTCATCCTGCAGTCGCGCACGCGGTTCTGGGCGCGCGACGGCATCAGCCCGAACATGGAATTCGGCGAGGCGCCGCTCTATCACGTGTGGAGCGCGTCCGAGGAAGTCGCGACGCCGCGCGGGCTGCTCGCCGGCACCGCGTCGGGTCCGGGGACCGAAGACGGCGCGCTGACCACGTACCGCAAGTACTATCCCGGCAAGTCCGAGGACATCGAGAAGGCGATCGTCGTGGTGTGGGCGCAGGATCGATGGCGGTCGGCGTGCGAAACGACCGCCTACGCGCCGGGCCATCTCTCGAAGTTCTGGCCCGCGCTCGTCGCGCCGCACGGGCGCATGCATTTCGTGGGCGCCTACGCCGACAATCTCAATTGGGGAATGGAAGCGGCGACGCGCTCCGCCAATCGCGCCGCCGAAGCAATCGACGCGGCGTCGTGACCGAGATGCCGGCGGAGCGCGCCACCCGCGTGTAAATGCGCAGTTTTTACGTGGTGGAATCGACGTTTTTGCATGGCGCGCCGCCCGCGATTCACGCGGCCGCGCGGAAGTGCACGCGTTTCCGCATGCTCGAGCTGGCGCAGCCCTTGCTGATTCCATCCAACAGAGGTCGTTCGGCATCCGAATGGATTCGGGTGCCTTCATACGTCGGCCTCCTTCATTAATTAATTGCGGCCGTCTTCATTTCCCGCAGCGCCGGCGGCGCGAGGCGCGATGCCCGCTCGTCGCACGCGGCAGCGGCTCATTCCAACGGCCACCGGCGACGCGGGCGATCCTCCGCGCGTCCACGCCGGCCTCGCGAACAGGCGGCAGCGCGCCGCCGCGATGTGCGGCGGTTCATCCAGGGCCCACCCATGACTCACAACACAGTCCAACCTGGAGGTTGAGATGAGTCGCATACGAAGATGTTGTACGCGTACGGCAACGGGCGGCGCGACGTGCGTGCGTCACGGATCTCACGCGGCGGCGCAACGGCGCAGAAGCTCCGCGCCGCCGTGGCCGCCCCTGTTGCTGCTCGTGCTGGTCGCGTGCCTGTGGCCCGTGTCGGCCGCACACGCGCAGACGGTGAGCGGGGTCTCGTGCAGTCCGACGGTGATCGCAGGCGGCAGCGGCGCCTCGGCGACGTGCACCGTGACGCTCGGCGCCGCCGCGCCGACGGGCGGCACCGTGGTCGCGCTCACCAGTTCGCTCATCGAACTGGCCGCGTCGCAGCCGACGGTCACGGTGCCGGCGGGCGCGACGAGCGCCACGTTTACGGTCGCGACGAATCCCAGGTATCGCCCGTATAGCCAGCTCGCGTTCACCGCGGCGATCGCCGCGTCAGCGAACGGGACGACGGGCCGCGCGTCGCTCACCGTGACGGCGCAGACGCCGCCCGCGGATTTCAGCAGCGGATCGCAGGCGGGCGCCAATACGCAGTGGTCCGGTTTGATGTGCGGCGGCATCGCGCCGATCGGCGGCTCACCGGACGTGCTCTACGACTGTTCGCCGGCGTCGGCCACCGCGTTCGGCACCTGCACGTTCCGCCAGGAATGTTCGCTCGGCTGCCGGCGGGTTCCGCCGAACGGCGGCGTGTTCAATGACTTCTGCGCGACCAGCGCCCCGAACCCGGTCGAGCTCACTCGAAACCTGGTCGTCGGCGGCGATCGCGTACCGGCCACCATGCGGGCGGAAGCGCCGGCGGGCAATGCGCCCGCGCGCGACACGGCCGTGCCGCGCGTCATCGATCCAAACGCGAACTCCACCAGCTTTCCGCAGAACCAGGTGCTGTTTCCCATCGGCGCCACGACGGTGGGATTCGATGTCGCGACTTCGCGGGTGCCGGCGACTCAGTTCGTCGAGGTCGGCGGCTACTGGTTCAACGACGCCATTCCGCCCTTCCTGATCACGAACGCGCGCGGCGGCCACGCGTGGCTCGTGATGCTGCCGACCGATCCCCCGCCGGCGACGGCGATTCCGACGTTGGGGAACTTCACGATCACGGGCAACAACCCCGTCACCGGCGGGCAGCAGACGATCGGCCAGATTGATTTGAGCGGCGTGTCACGCGCCGGCGGCCCGACGTTCACCATCACCAGCACTCATCCCGACATCGTCCCGACGATGACGGTCAACGCGCCTGTCAACAGCTCGCTGTTCGGCTTCCAGGCATTCATCAATACGAACCCGCCGAGCATCGACACGGACGTGACGCTGACCGCGACCGACGGCCGATATACGTTCACCGGTATCTTGCGCGTGCTGGCGCCGCCGCCACCGGCGGTGCTGTCGAGTGTGTCGGTGACGCCCTCGAGTGTCGTGGGCGGCAACCCGTCGACAGGGACCGTCAGCCTGAGCGCGCCACAGGGCGGCGCGACGGTGGTGACGCTGTCGACGCCTGCGCCCGCGAGCGTCGCAACCATGCCCGCCACCGTCACCGTGCCGGCCGGCGCCACCAGCGCGTCATTCGTGATCTCGACGTCGCCGGTCGCCTCGACGTTCAACATGAACATCTTCGCGGATCTCGCCGGAAGCCCCGGTCGCCAGGCGCTGCTGGTCATCACCGCGAACGCATCGCCGGGCGTATCGGCGGTGTCGGTGAGCCCCGGCACGGTGCAGGGCGGGGCGTCGTCGACGGGACTGGTCGCGCTGACGACGGCCGCGCCGGCCGGCGGCGCGCTCGTGTCGCTGACGAGCAGCAACGCGGCGGCATCCGTTGCCGCGAACGTCACCGTGCCGGCTGGCGCGACGAGCGCGACGTTCCCGATTGCCACGACTGCCGTGACGGCCTCGACGGTCGCGACCGTTACCGCCGTCTTCAACAACACGTCGCGTTCCGCCGATCTCACAATCACCGCGCCTGCCGGCGCCGGCGCCGGTGCGCCCGGCTTCCTGAATCCGGCGGCGAATGCCGCGGACAGCGGTGGCGACGGCAACGGGTTCGAAGTGAATCCGGTCAATGCGCACCTTGCCGATGGTGCAGTGGCCGCGGATATCGATAGCGGCACCGGCACCGGCACGACGTGCACGAGCAGCGGCAAGGACCGTCACCGCTTCTACGATTACGGGATCGCGATTCCGGCCGGGTCGTCGATCACCGGCATCGAGGT
>JABFWM010000219.1 GCA_013362195.1 Acidobacteriota bacterium | reverse complement strand
CGGGTGATTGCCTCGGCCGGGGCGGGACTCGAAGGACGCGTCCGCAACGGCGAGTTCCGCGAAGACCTGTACCACCGTCTCCGCGTTCTGCCGTTGCACATTCCGCCGCTGCGCGATCGCCGCGGCGACATCGTGCCGCTCGCGCGCGTGTTCCTGCGTGAAGCGGCCGCGCGGCACGGCCGATCCGCGGTGCGCCTCCTTCCCGAGGCCGACTCCGCGCTGGAGCGTCATCCCTGGCCGGGCAACGTGCGCGAGCTGCGCCACGTCGTCGAACGATCGGTGCTCACGCTCGCTCCCGACCGCCACACCCTTGCCGCGGCGGATCTTCCGCTCGATCTCTTCGACGATCCCGCGCGGCTGTACGAACCCGATGCGTCGCGCCGACCGACGCTCGCGGAGCTCGAACGCCGCTACATCGAGATCGTCCTGCGCCAGGCGAAGGACAACCAGGGTGAAGCCGCGAAGATCCTCGGGATCAGCCGGAAGGCGTTGTGGGAGAAGCGGCGGCGGTACGGGCTGCGCTGAGATCGGTCGCCGATGCCGCGCTGGCGATTCTGCTCGCGCCGCACTGCGCGGCGTGTCATGAGCCGCTCGACGCACCGTCGCGTGGCGTGGTCTGCGCGCGGTGCTGGGGCGCAATCGTGCCGATCACCGCGCCGTGCTGCCGAACATGCGGAGACGCGCTGCCGTCGTGGCGCGTGCTGAGCATCGCCGAGTCGACCTGCGCGCGCTGCCGTCGGCGGCCGCCGCTCGTGACCGTCGCGCGCGCGATCGGCCAGTACGAAGGATCGCTGCGGGCCATCGTGCATGCGTTCAAATACGGTCCGCGTCCGACGCTGGCGCGCCCGCTCGCCGCGCGCCTCCGCGCATCCGGCGGAGACGTGCTCGAGGGTGCCGACATCGTCGTTCCGGTACCGCTGCACGCCTCGCGTCAACGGCAGCGAGGGTTCAATCAGGCAGCGGAACTTGCCCGGCATCTGCGGGTGCCGGGGCTCGATGCGCTCGATCGTGTGCGGCGCACCGCCTCGCAAGCGGACCTTCCGGCTGCGCGTCGTCATGCGAATGTGCGCGGCGCGTTCGCGCACGTCGCGGGCGTGGACGTAACGGACCGCATCGTCGTGCTCGTCGACGATGTCAGTACGACTGGCGCGACGCTGAATGCCTGCGCCGACGCGTTGCTGACGGCCGGCGCCCGCGAGGTGCGCGCCCTTACCGTGGCGCGCGCCGTGATTCGAAGGCGGTGAGCACGTCGGCCGTCACCACGTCCCTGGGGCGGGTGCCGTCGAGACGGACCCATCCCGGCTGCTGCGCCTGCCGGCGATAGCTGTCGCGCACGCGCGCGAGCAGCGCGAGGTCGCGCTCGTATTTGTCGCGGTTGGCGGCCTTGCGGGAAGCCGCGGTCTCCGGCGCGATATCGAGCAGGATCGTCAGATCCGGCCGCGGCAGGTAGCGCTGCGCCTCTGCGAGCCAGTCCGGATCGAGGCCGTGCGCCTCGCCATAGGCGATGCTGGACGCGATGTAGCGATCGCAGACGACCGTCGTGCCCTCGCCCAGCCAGTGCTCGATCCGCGGCTTGTGCTCGTAGCGGTTGGCGACGTACAGCAGCTGCATCACCTCGGGCCCGTAATCGCGCAGGCCGTGCAGGCCGCCATGAATCTCGGCGCCGATGTGTGTGTCGTAGGCGGGAAACGAGAGCAGCTGGCAGCGCCCGCCGAGCGCTTCGACGACGGCCTGCAGGCGCTCGGCCTGGGTCTGCTTGCCCGACTGATCGAGTCCCTCGAACGCGATCAGCAGGCCGCGGGCGTCGCCGCTCATGCTTCGAGCGCCAGCACGTCTTCGAGCGTCTGACGACGCCGGATCACGGACGCGCGACCATGCTCGATGAGCACTTCGGCCGGCAGCAGGCGGCGGTTGTAATTCGATGCCATCACCGATCCGTATGCCCCCACGTCGAGCACCGCATACAGCTCGTCGACTGCCGGGTGCGGCACGATTCGGTCCTTGCCAAGCGTGTCGCTGCTCTCGCACAGCGGGCCGACGATGTCGCAGGCGATTTCGGGCGCGGCGGTCCGCACGACCGGCTCGATGCGATGAAACGCGCCGTAGAGCATCGGCCGGATCAGCTCCGTCATGCCGGCATCCATGATCACGAACAGCTTGCCCGCAGACTGGGGCTTCACGTCGACGACGCGCGTCAGCAGCACGCCGGCGGGCGCAACAATCTGCCGCCCCGGTTCGAGAATGACGGAGAGTCCCGACTCGCGCACCGCCGGCAGGATCGCGCTCGCGTACTCGGCGGCGTCCGGCACGCGCCGGCCGTCGTACGAGACGCCGAGTCCGCCGCCGACGTCGAGGTGCTCGATCTGCGTGCCGCGGCCGCGCAGTTCGCGTGCGAGCTGGACGAGCGCCGCGGCCGCGCGGCGCAGCGGCTCGACCTCCGTGATCTGCGATCCGACGTGGCTGTGCAGGCCGACGACTTCGACGGCCGGCATCGCGCGGACGCGTTCACAGAGCTCGGGCACATCCGACAGCGCAATCCCGAACTTGTTCGTCTTCAACCCGGTCGAGATGTGCGGATGGCTCTTCGCGTCGATGTCCGGATTGATCCGCAGCGCGATCTTGACGCGCGTCTGCAGGGCGCGCGCCCGCGCGCCGATGCGCTCGATCTCTCCGGCAGACTCGGCGTTGATGCTGCGGACGCCGAGGGCGACCGCCTGATCGAGCTCCGCCGCGGTCTTGCCGACGCCGGTGAACACGATCTGCGACGGCGTGAAGCCGGCGCGCCGGGCCACCTCGATCTCACCGCCGGAATTGGCGTCGGCGTTGCTGCCGAGGCCGCGCAGCAGCCGCGCGATCGCGAGCGTCGAGTTCGCCTTCAGCGCGTAATGGATCGCGTGGGGGTAGTCGGCGAAGGCCTGATCGATCGCGTGGTAGCGGGCCGCGATGGTGGCGGCGCTGTAGACGTACAGCGGGGTCCCGTGGGCGGTCGCGAGGTCGGCGAGCGGCACGCCGTCGCAGACGAGCGCGGGCCCCTGACGGAAGAATCCGGTCACTGATTCAATTCACAAGTAAAGCATGTAAGATATCAGATAAACACGCATGTCTGCGGATTCCACGGCGGCGCGGCCCGCGACTCCCGACACTCTTATCGAGCAGTGCCTCAGCGGCGATCAGGCCGCGTGGGACGTCATTGTCCGGCAGAACTGGCGGAAGGTGTTCAACGTCGCGTACAAGTTCGTGGGCAGGCACGACGAAGCGGAAGACCTCACCCAGGACATCTTCCTGAAGATCTTCAAGGCGCTGAAGACCTTCGACCGGCGCGCCAATTTCCAGACGTGGATCATCAGCATCAGCCGCAATCTGTGCATCGATCACTATCGCAGCGTGCGCAAGGAGCGGCAGACCATCGCGCGCGAGGTCGATACCGGCGACCTGCAGCCGGCGTCCACCGAACGCAGTCCACACGCGCTCGCCGAGCACCAGGACCTGCGCGCGATGCTGCGGCAGGCGCTCGAAGCGCTGCCCGTCACGCTGCGGACGGCGGTCGTCCTGCGCGACCTGCAGGAACTGTCGTACCAGGAGATCGCCGAGCGGCTGAATCTGCCCGAGGGCACGGTGAAGTCGCGCATCAATCGCGGCCGCATCGAACTGGCCCATCAACTGAAGCGGCTGCAGGACAAACAGCCGGTCCAGCCGCGGCGGCGCGGCGGCGCCCGGCGCAGCGGAGTCACTGAATGAACATCACCACCGAACACGCCAGCGGCATCGCGGTCGTGCGCGTCGGCGAATCGCGATTGATGTACCCGCTGCTCTCGGAATTCTCCGCAGCGGTGCAGAAACTGATCGCCGCGGGCGAGCGGCGCGTGGTCGTCGATCTCTCGTTGGTCGGCTATGTCGACAGCGCAACGATTGGCTGCCTGATGGATCTCTACCGGCAGGCGAGCGCCGCCGGCGGCGCCCTCAAGCTCGCCGGCGTCCAGAAGCGCGTCGAAACGATGCTGACGATGACCGGCGCGCAGAACTTCATCGAAGTGCATCCCGACGAGCCGAGCGCCGTCAAGAGCTTCGGAGCCTGAGATGCGCACCATCAAGCTGACGACCGGGGCGGATCTGGCGCTCGACGGCGACCTGCTCACGGTGCTCGAGATGCTCTACAAGGAGGTCTCCGCGAAGCACGAGCTGCAGTCGACCTTCGAGGACATGGCGCGCGAGATCCAGCACGTCATCGATCAGATGACCGACGACGAACGCCGCACGTATCTCTCCGAGAGCCTCTTTCTCAACACCGTGTCCTACGAGAACGAGCGGCTCGGCGCGTATGTGAAAAAGCTCGATCGGAAATAGCGGTTCCGAGGTTCACCGCGTTCAAGGGCTCCGAACACGAGCCCGAACTTCGAACCCCTCGACACCTTCGACCCCGTGTCACTGAATTACCTGGCGACCCGTTTCACGTGTTCGTGGCCGTGGAGCACGATGGTGCTCCTCTGCGACGGACGCTTCGTCTGCGGCTGCGCGGATCCGTACGGCAAGCGCGTGCTCGGCGACGCGCGCGCCGGCGTCTCGGCGGTGTGGACAGGCGACACGGCGTCCGCGCTCAGACGCGACCTCAACACCGGCGGCTCGAAGTTCTGCGGCGACTGTCCGCTGAAGCTGCCGTTGAAGGGCGACCAGGCCCTGTCGCCCCCGCGCCGCGATCCCGCCGTCGCGCCGCTCCCGTCGCGCCTTTACATCGAGTGCACCGCGGCCTGCAACATCTCGTGCAACCAGGCCTGCTGTGCCCCCGAAACGGGCATCACGCGCACGCGCAAGGCGGGCATGCTCGATTTCGATCTGTTCACGCGCGTCGTCGACGAGGCCGCGCCGTCGCTCGTCCGGATCGATTTCTTCAACTACGGCGAAGCGTTTCTCCACAAGCGCGCGATCGAGATGTGCGAGTACGTCAAGTCGCGGTATCCGCACGTCTACCTCTACACCAGCACCAACGGGCTGGCGTTCACCGAGGACCAGGCGCGCCGGCTCGCGCGGTCCGGCATCGACGAAGTGACGTTTTCGATCGACGGCGCGTCGCCGGAGCGGTACGCCCGGTACCGGCAGCGCGGCGACTTCGCCAAGGCGATTCGCAATCTGTCGGCGCTCGTGGACGAGAAGCACGGGAAGGGACTCGACGTGCCCTTCGTCAACTGGCGCTACATCCTGGTCACGCACAACGACAGCGATGACGAACTGCAGCGCGCGAAGACGCTGGCCGGCGGGATCGGCGTCGATCGGCTGTGCTGGGAGATCACCGACCATCCCGAAGACATGTTCTCGCGGCGGTTCGTGCCCGGCACGCCGGACTACGACGCGATTCGCCACGAGATCTGGGATGCGAACAATCTCGGCAACGCCATCCCCGGCGCGATGCCGCGCGCGCGGATCGAGCTCGAACGGCCGTGGCTCGACGGGCTGCTCAACCGTCCCCTCCGCGCGAACCGCGGCGACGCTCTCGAGATCGCCACGCGCGTCACCAACCTCTCGACCCGCCCGTTTCCCGCGCAGGCGACCTACGGCCGGCGGCTGGTCCGGCTCGGCGCGCAGCTCTGCGCCGGCGACGGCACGCTGGTGAACCGGGACTACGAACGCGCCTGGCTGCCCTCGGCGCTGCTTCCCGGCGCGACCGCACGCGTGCCGCTGACGATCACCGCGCCCTCGGAGCCCGGGCAGTACACGTTGAAGTTTGATCTGGTCAGCGAAGGAATCGACTGGTTCGAAGCGTGCGGTTCGCCGACGACCTCGGCACCGCTCGTCGTCAGGTGAGGACGAACATCCAGGCGGGCCCGTAGGCCTGCCTGGCGCGAGCTTCCTGTCCTAATTCGCGAGATGTGCGGTGGCTTTCACGGCAGCCGGTGTCCGCACCGGCAGGCCCGCCACCGGCGTCTCGATCGGCGTCTCGACGATGCGCCACGCGTCCGCTTCTTCGAGAATGCGCGAGGCGAACGCCGTATGCAGCGCGTGTCCGGCGCGATGGGCGACGAGATGGCCGATCACTGGATAACCCACCAGCGAGAGATCGCCAATCGCGTCCAGAATCTTGTGCCGCACGAACTCGTCTTCGAAGCGCAGCGCGTTGTTCAGGACACTCGTCTCGCCGAGCACGATCGCGTTGTCGAGCGACCCGCCGAGCGCGAGCCCGCGCTGCCGCAGCATCTCGACTTCCTTCAGGAACCCGAACGTCCGCGCCGGCGCGATCTCCTCGACGAAGGTGTCTTCGTCGATCTTCATCGTGCGCGACTGATGGCGGATCAGCGGGTGGTCGAAGTTGATGCTGTAGGTGACCTTGAAGTGGTCGGACGGATACAGCGCGATGCGCTTGTCGCCCTGGCTCAGCGAGATCGGACGCAGCACCTTCAAGAACTTCTTGGGCGCCGGCAGCCGTTTCACGCCCGCCTCGTTCAGCACGAGATAGACGAACGGCGCCGCGCTGCCGTCCATGATCGGCACTTCCGGGGTGTTCAGCTCGACGACGCAGTTGTCGATGCCGAGCGCCGTCAACGCGGCGAGCAGGTGCTCGACCGTCTCGACGGAGACCGCCTCGCGGGTCAGCCCCGTCGCGAGACGGATGCCGCCGAGATGCGTCACGGTGGCCGGAATCTCGAGGCCACCGAGGTCCGCGCGCTGGAACCGGATACCGTAGTCGGCCGGCGCGGGTTTGAGCGAGAGCGTGACCTTGTTGCCGGAATGAAGACCGATTCCGGTGCAGGACACAGGTCGTCGAAGGGTGCGCTGCGCGTTCATGACCTCTTTACAGGCTGGGTAAGCCGATACCAGCTCAGCAAAGCCGCTGCCACGTCGCCCGACGGTCGCGTTTCGGAGCTAAACGACTGAATCACTTTGGGTTGTTGAATCGAAAGCCCGCCGCGGCCAGCGGCGGCGGGTTGCGGTTGTGGCGATGCAGCCACATGGCCGTGGGGCCAGAGTGTGGTAAATCTACCACGGTCGCGGATCACGAAATCGTCCTCTTCATCGCGTCCCATCAGGCTGCCTTGTGCGGCGAGCCCAGGATCTCCGCCAGGAACCGTCCCGTAAAGGATTCTCGGCTGCGCGCGACGGCTTCAGGAGTCCCCTGCGCGATCACGCGGCCGCCGCCGACGCCGCCTTCCGGACCCAGGTCAATCACGAAGTCGGCGGATTTGATGACGTCCAGATTGTGCTCGATGATGACGACCGTGTTTCCCTGGTCGACGAGCTTGTTCAGGACATCGAGCAGCTTGTGCGTGTCGGCGAAATGCAGGCCGGTCGTCGGCTCGTCGAGGATGTAGAGCGTCCGTCCCGTCCCGCGCCGCGAGAGTTCTTTCGCCAGCTTCACCCGCTGCGCCTCTCCCCCGCTCAGCGTCGTCGCGGACTGCCCCAGCTCGATGTAGCCAAGGCCGACGTCCTGCAGCGTGCGCAGCTTGTTCGCGATCGGCGGGAAGTTCTCCAGCAGCGGCAGCGCCTGGTCGACGGTGAGATCGAGGACGTCGGCAATCGACTTGCCGCGGTATTTGATCTCCAGCGTCTCGCGGTTGTAGCGGCGCCCCTTGCACTGCTCGCAGGTCACGTAGACGTTCGGCAGGAAGTGCATCTCGATCGCAATCACGCCGTCGCCCTGACAGCTCTCGCACCGTCCGCCCTTCACGTTGAACGAAAATCGTCCGGGACGGAAGCCGCGCGCACGTGCCTCCGGCAGCATCGCAAACAGCTCGCGGATGAAGGTGAACAGGCCCGTGTAGGTCGCCGGGTTCGATCGGGGCGTCCGCCCGATCGGCGACTGATCGATTTGAATCACCTTGTCGATCAGGTCGATGCCTTCGATCGCCGCATGCGCGCCCGGCTCATCGGCCGCGCGATAGAGCTCGCGCGCCAGCGCGCGGTAGAGAATCTCGTTGACCAGCGTCGACTTGCCGGAGCCGCTCACGCCCGTGACGGTGATGAGCACGCCGAGCGGGATCTCGACGTCAATCTCCTTGAGATTGTTCTCGCGGGCCCCCTTGATCAGGATCGAGCCGCGGTTCGTCGGCCGGCGCTGCGTCGGCGTCTGGATCGATTTTTCGCCGCGCAGATAGGCGCCCGTCGCCGAGGCGTTGCCGTTGGCGAGGAGCGCGGCCGGCGTGCCCTGGAAGATCACGTGGCCGCCGTGCTCGCCGGCGCCGGGTCCGAGGTCGATGACGTACTCGGCAGTGCGAATCGTCTCTTCATCGTGCTCGACGACC
>JABFWM010000303.1 GCA_013362195.1 Acidobacteriota bacterium | reverse complement strand
GTGGCCCTTTGCCGGGCCTGACGACCCGGCCTCCAGCAGATGCCTGAGGCCGTAAATAGCGAGCAATTACTCAACGCCATCCGCGACAAGGTCGATCATCCCGCCACCGCGCGGGAGCTGATGCAGCGCCTCAAGATCCCGCGCGAGCAGCGCGCCACGATCAAGCGGCTGCTCACCGGCCTGGTCGAGAGCGGGCACCTCATTCAGACGCGCGGCAACCGCTTCGGCCTGCCCGATCGGATGAATCTGGTCGTCGGGCGCGTCCAGACGCACCCGCGCGGATTCGGATTCGTGATCCCGGACCGCCCCGTCGACGGCTTGTCGGGCGACATCTTCATCGCCGGCAACAATCTCAATCAGGCCATGCACGGCGATCGCGTCGTCGCGCGCATCGAAAGCCTGCGCGAGGACCGCGCCGAAGGACGGATCGTCCGCATCCTCACGCGCGGTTCGTCGACGATCGTCGGCCGCTTCGACCTGGACGAGTCCGGCATGGGCGTCCTCGTCCCCTTCGATCGCCGGCTGATCATGGACCTGCTGATTCCCGGCGACCAGCGTGGCGACGCGAAGCCTGGCGACATGGTGGTTGCGGAGATCACCCGGTTTCCGACGCCGACCCGCAGCCCGCTCGGCCGCGTCGCGACCGTGCTCGGCGACATCGACGAGCCCGGCGTCGACACCGAGATCATCATCCGCAAGTACGGCATCGCCGATCAGCATGGTCCCGAGGCGATTGAAGAAGCGACCCGGCTCGGCGCCGCGGTCCGGGACAAGGATCTCAAGGGGCGTACCGACTTCCGTCCGCTGACGACCGTCACGATCGACGGCGAGCACGCCCGTGACTTCGACGATGCGATCACCATCGAGCGTCTGCCGAACGGTCATTTCTGGCTCGGCGTGCACATCGCCGACGTCGCGCATTACGTACCGGAAGGCAGCGCGCTGGACGAGGACGCCTACGAGCGCGCGACCTCGGTGTATTTCCCCGAACGCGCCGTGCACATGTTCCCGTCGGAGCTGGCGACCGGTCTGTGCAGCCTCAACCCGAACGCCGATCGGCTGGTGCAGTCCTGCCTGATGGAGGTCGATCGGCAGGGCGACGTCGTCCGTTACGAGATGCACGATGGCGTCATCCACAGCGACGCGCGCATGACCTACACCGACGTCAACGCGATCGTGACGGACCGCGATCCTGCCGTGATCAAGAAGTACGGCGGCCTGGTCGCGATGTTCGAGACGATGAAGGAGCTCTTCCAGATCCTCAATCAGCGGCGGCGGCGCCGCGGATCGATCGACTTCGATCTGAAGGAGCCGGAGATCGTGCTCGACGACGAGGGCATGGTCGAGGAGATCATCGCCGCGGAACGCAACATCGCCCACAAGATCATCGAGGAGTTCATGCTGCTCGCGAACGAAACCGTGGCGCAGCATCTCGACGAGCACGACGTGCCGACCCTGTATCGCGTGCACGAAACACCCGACCCGCTCAAGGTGGAGGAGTTCGAGGAGTTCATCTCGACGCTGGGGTACGGCCTCGGCGCGCCGGCCGACAAGGTCCGGCCGCGCCACTTCCAGAAGCTGGTCGAACGCATCCAGGGCAAGCCGGAAGAGAAGCCGATCGCCTTCCTGATGCTGCGGACGATGCAGAAGGCGCGCTACGATCCGCAGAACCTCGGACACTTCGGCCTGGCGGCGGACAGTTACACGCACTTCACGTCCCCGATCCGCCGCTATCCCGATCTCATCGTGCATCGCACGCTGCGCGAATCACGGCGCGGCATGTCGGCAGAGCGCATCGAGGAGCTCGGCGAGGACCTGCCTGAGATCGCGCGTCACACGTCCGAGCGCGAGCGCCGCGCGAACGACGCCGAGCGCGAGCTGGTCCAGTGGAAGAAGGTCCGCTTCATGGCCGACAAGGTCGGCGACGAATTTGAGGGCTACATCACCGGCGTCGCCGCGTTCGGCCTCTACATCGAGCTCGTCGAACACTTCGTCGAAGGCATGGTGCACGTGTCGACGATGGCCGACGATTACTACCGGTTCGTCGAGCGTGCCCACATCATGCGCGGCGAGAACACCGGGCAGGTCTACCGGCTCGGCGACAAGGTACGCGTGCAGGTGATCAAGGTGGACATGGAACGCCGGCAGGTGGATCTCGGGCTGGTCGAGATCCTGGAGAAGGTGCGTGCGTCGGAACGCCATCGCGGACCGCGGCGCAGCAAGGCGGAGCCCAAGCGGGAGCGGCATCTCAAACCCGGCAAGCGGGCGCCGCGGCCCGGCCGGCGGGAGCGGGCGATGAAAAAGGGGAGGAAGCACCGCGGATGACCGCGGCACGTTCCCTCGTCATCGGGACGGCCGGGCACATCGATCACGGGAAGAGCACGCTGGTGCGCGCGCTCACCGGCACGGATCCCGACCGGCTGAAGGAAGAGCAGGCGCGCGGCATCACGATCGACCTCGGCTTCGCGCACGCGGAGATGGACGGCGTCAACGTGGCGTTCGTCGACGTGCCGGGGCACGAGCGCTTCGTGAAGAACATGCTCGCGGGGGTGGGCGGCATCGACGCGGTGCTGCTCGTCATCGCGGCGGACGAATCCGTGAAGCCGCAGACGCGCGAGCATTTCGCGATCTGCCGTCTGCTGCAGATCCCTGACGGGGTGATCGCGCTCACCAAAGCGGACCTCGTCGACGCCGACATGCTGGCGCTCGTCACGCTCGAAGCGCGCGAGCTCGTCGCCGGCTCGCCGCTCGCGTCCGCGGAGATCCTCCCGGTCTCCGCGAAGACGTCGCAAGGCCTCGACGAGCTGCGGGGCGCGCTGGCCCGTATCGCCGCGCGCGTGCCGGAGCGCCGCTCGACGGGCGTCGCGCGACTGCCCGTCGACCGCGTGTTCTCGATGCGGGGCTTCGGCACCGTGGTCACCGGCACGCTGACGTCCGGATCGATTCACACCGAGCAGGAGATGGTGGCGCTCCCGTCGGCGCGCCGCGTGAAAGTGCGGGGCATGCAGGTCCACGGGACGGCGCAGGATGCCGCCGTCGCCGGCCGCCGCGTCGCCCTGAACCTCGCAGGCGTCGAGGTTGCCGACCTGCAGCGCGGCGAGACGCTCACCGTCGAGGGCGCGCTCGAAGCCACACGGCGCGTCGATGTCGTCCTCGAGCTGCTCCCCGACGCGCCGCCGCTGAAGCACGGCGCCCGTGTGCGGGTGCATCACGGGACGATGGAGCGGCTCGGGCGCGTGGCGCTGGCGGGGGGCCTCGACCCGGGGGTTGAGTCGGGCGCGCTCGCGCCGGGCGCCTCCGCGTTCGCCCGGATCCGTCTCGAAGGGCCGGCCGTGCTGACGCGGGGCGATCGCATCGTCCTGCGCGCGTATTCGCCGCCGACGACGATTGGCGGCGCACGCGTGATCGATCCGCTCCCCGCGCGGACGCCGATTCGAACCGCCGCCGCACGCGCGCGCTTCGCCCGCCTGAACGGCACGACCGCCGACGCGGTGCACTGGTTCGTCGAGGAACGCGCTGGCGCCGGGCTGTCCCTCGACGAGGCCGCACGACGCAGCGGCCTGACGGTCGCGGAGGCAACGGCGATCGCCTCCGAGCTGGCCGCGCACGGCCGCGTGATGCGGATCGGATCGCGCCTGTTCGATGCGGCGCTCGTACGAACGCTGGAGACGCGGCTGCTGGCGGCGGTGGACGAGCACCACCGCGGCGATGCGATGTCGGAAGGATGGCCGCGCGAGGAAGCGCGGGGCCGGGTCTTCGGACGAGCCGCGGCGGAGCTGTTCGACGATGTGCTCGCGCGACTGGGCGCGGCGGGGACGCTGGTGGTCCGCGATCGCCTCGCGATCCCGGGACGCGGCAGCTCGCTGACGCCGGAGGAGGCGCATGCGGCCTCGACCCTCGACCGCGCGTTTCTCGACGCGCGGTTCGCGCCGCCCGACCTCGCGTCCGCGGCGTCGGCGGCGGGGCTCCCGGCCGCGCTCGCCGATCGGGTCGCGCGACACCTGCAGCGGCAGAAGCGGCTCGTGAAGATCGACACGCTGCTGTTTCACGCCGACGCGCTCGCGCAGTTGAAGCGCGAGGTGATGCTGATGAAGGAGAGTGGCAGCGCCGCGCGCGTGGACGTCGCGGCGTTCAAGGAGCGCTACGGAATTTCGCGGAAGTACGCGATTCCGTTACTGGAGTGGCTGGATCGCGAGCGGGTCACGCGTCGCGTTGGCGACGCGCGCGTGATCCTCTGACGGCTCCAACACGCCTTCCGCCGGACCGCGTCAGGTGCGATCGTCCTGGCCGTCGCGCGTGGCATCCTTGAAGTTGCGGATGCCTTTGCCGATGCCACGCCCAAGCTCCGGCAGGCGGTTCGCCCCGAAGATCAGGATGACGATTAAGAGGCAGATGATGAGTTCCGGCAGTCCAACACGGCCCAGCATGACGTTCCCTTTCGCTTCTCGGAGGCGCGTTGATTCTACCACCTCCGCGTCGCGGGGAGGGGGGACGATGGCGCGGATGGCATTGGTGGCAGCCGCCGCGGCCTGTGGCATGGCCGCCACAGCCGGCCAGTTTGCCTCGGGCGTCAACCTGGTCGAGGTCTACGCCGCGGTGGTGGATCGGGCCGGCCAGCCGGTGACGGGCCTGACGCGCGACGAGTTCACCGTGCTCGAGGACGGTCAGGCGCAGGCGCTTTCGGCGTTTACTGAGGGGGACTTCCCCCTCTCGGTCGCGCTGGCCGTCGACCGCAGCTTCAGCATGGCCGGTGCGGAACTCGAACGCGCGCGCGCCGCGGCGCGGACGTTCCTGGCGGCGCTCCGGCCCGAGGATCAGGCCATGGTGGTGGCCATCGGTTCTGAAATCGACACCGTCGCGCCGCTGTCCGGCGATCGCGAGACGCAGCAGCGCGCGCTGGCCGCGCTGCAGCCATGGGGCACCACCGGCTTGCACGACGCCATCATCGCGTCCATCGATGCCATTCAGGCCGCGAAAGGGCGGCGTGCGCTGATCCTGCTCTCGGACGGTGCCGATCGCTACAGCAAGGCGAGCGCCGCCGATGCCCTGGCGCGCGCACGTCGCGCCGACGTCATGGTTTACCCGGTCGCGCTCGGCCGCACGCGTCCGCCGCTGTTCGCCGAGCTCGCGTCGCTGACCGGCGGCCGATCGTTCCAGCCGCGCGACCCGAAGCAGCTCACCGAGGCCATGCGGACGATCGCGAACGAGCTGCGTCACCAGTATCTGCTCGGCTACACCCCGGCGCGGCCCATCGTCGCCGGCGAGGAGCAGTGGCGATCGATCACCGTGCGGGTGCGGCGATCCGATGTGACGGTACGCGCGCGTGACGGCTACCTGGCGCGATGACCGCGCGCGTCGCCTCCCTCAATATCTCGGCCGGCGGCGTGCCGAAGCATCCGGTGGACGCCGCCGAAGTGGGATGGCTCGGCATCGCGGGCGACGTGCAGCGCAATCGCCGGTTTCACGGCGGCCCCGATCGCGCGCTGTGCCTGTTTTCGATGGATCTCATCGACGCGCTGCGCGCGGAGGGCCATCCGATCGCGCCGGGCAGCACCGGCGAGAACGTGACGATTGCAGGTCTGGACTGGTCGGCGCTCGTCCCCGGCGTGCGGGTGTGGCTTGGCGGCGTCGAAATCGAGGTGACCGGCTATGCCAGCCCCTGCCGGAACATCCAGCCGTCGTTCCTGGCCGGCGACAGCCGGCGCATCGATCAGCGGCGGCGTCCGGGGTGGAGCCGCGTGTACGGCCGGGTGACTACGCCAGGTCCGCTGCGGCGCGGCGATCCCGTCGCGCTGCGAACAGTTTCACCATGAGGCCGATTTCGCGCGTGCCGAGGAGCCGCCGCTTCAGTCCGGCGTAGGGCTGCCGCCCGGCGATCAAGTCGATCATCACGGCCCGAATCGCGGCGCTGTGCTGGAGCGCGTGCACGAGGAGCCGCGTGGAGCGCGGCCGGAAGAACGCCGCTTTCAGATCGGCGGCGCGACGGAGCTCCGCGTGCAGGACGTCACGGACCGACGCGGCGTAGCTCGACTCGCCGCGGGAGTCCTGCAGCGCCGCGGCCGCGAGTTGACCGGAGCGCATCGCGAAGAAGATGCCTTCGCGCGTGATCGGATCCACGAGTCCTGCGGCGTCGCCGAGCAGGAGCCATCCTGATCCGGCGGGCGGCTCGCGATCGAGATCCCGTGATGACAACGACGGAATCGGCCAGGCATAGGGGCGCCGCCGTTTGCCCGCCGCCGGCGTGTAGGTCTGCAGCCAGCGATCGGTCACCGCGTGCAGCGCCGCCGTCGTACTCTCGTCCGCTTGTGCGCACGTTCCGACCGCCAGATGGTCGGTCCGCGGAAACGACCACAGGTAGCCGCGAGGGTTGTCGACGAAGCCGATGACGAGTTCGTCGGACGCAGCGCCGTCGACGAACGATCCGGCGGCAATCGACAGTTGAGCGCGCTCGAAGCCGCGGAAGACGTGCTTTCGGACGATGCCCGACGGGCCGTCGGCGCCAAGGAGACGGACCGCGCGCAGAGATTCGGCCCCGCAGCGGACCGTCCACGCACCCGCCCGTCCCTCGATCGCCCGGGCACGTGCGTCGACGTGCGCCGCGCCCGCCGCGATGGCCTGCGCGAGCAGCGCCGCGTCGAACACCGCGCGCGAAAAGATCGTGAGCGCGTCAGGCGACGGCATCTCGACGCGCGCACGGTTCCCGCCCGCCGTCCATGTCCACACGCGTCCATCCGCGGCGGATCGGTCGGTGGTCGATCCATCCGTGGCCTCGAAAACCGCGGATCGAACCGCGCACCCGCCCGCGCCATTCCGCACGTGTCCGGCGAGCGCGAGGGCCCGTCCGGTCACGCCGCCGCCGCAGCACTTCTCCCGTGGATGGCTGCCGTCGATGATGGCGACGCGCGCACCCGCGCGCGCGAGGTCGCGCGCCGCGATCGTGCCGGCAGGTCCCGCGCCGATGATGGCGACGTCGTATGCAGTCACGGTGTGCGCTCGCTCTGCGTCCGTGGGTTTTCCGTCGATCTAGAATACTGGCCAGTCGCATGAATCATCCACTGGTCCTTGCCCTGTTCGATCGCCCCGGCGCCGTCGTCGCCGCCGCGCGCGCCTTGCACGCCGACGGCGTGACCCGCGATCGGATTTCGGTGATCGCCCGCAATCACGATGAAGAAGGCGTGCTCGCGCGCGAGCTCGAAGCGACGCCCGGCGCGGAGGTCGAGGACTCGCGTCCCGCCGCGCTCGCCGGGGAGCTGAGCGGCTTCGTGCTCGCCGCGATCGCGTTCGTGCTGCCGGGCGTCGGACCAATCGTCGCAGCGGGGCCGCTGTCGGCGGGGCTTGGCGAAGCCGCGGGGCACGTGGCCGGCGGTATCGCGTCTGCGCTCACGGATGCCGGCGTCGAGCGTGAACGCGCCGCGGCGCTCGAGTCGGAAGTCGAGCGCGGGGCGATCCTGCTCGGCGTGCACGTGCACGGCAGTCCGGACCGCACCGCGGCGACGCTCGTCTCCGCTGGCGGACGCGAGGTACAGATCGTCTCGTGGCGCGAGTGACCTACGCGCCATGCCGCGCGATTGCCGTCGGGCTTCGGCTGTCGCACGCCGCGGCCAAACGCCAGCGCCGAGCGTCCTAACACGGGGACGTTCTCAGGCTTCCACATTCAGCATTCCGGCGAATCTGCCAGTGGGCGGGCCACTAGCACCGATATTGCAGTTCTGGAGCCGGTCTGTGACAATGGCAATCGTCGGCATGCCCGAAGGCAATTACCAGGGCGCCAGCCCAAACGCGCACTTGCTCATCGGCGAAATGCCGGCACCTACCCAGCTCAAAAGTCACTGGCGGGTCGCAACGGGGGGATCCGCATTGCCGTTGCTCGTGGTGGCACTGCTCCTTTTCATTGCCATGCGGGTGCCCGTCGGCGGCAAGACGATCGCGGAACAGGTCAACGAAAAATTCGATCTCACCTGGCTGAGCGTTCCTGGTCCCGGAGGCGGCGGCGGCGGTGGCGGCAACAAGACGCCCGAGCCGCCGCGCAAGGTGGAGTTACCGGGAAAGGAAAAGCAGACGGTTCCCGTAACCAAGCCGCCTGAAGTGAAACCGCTCGACAAGCCGAAGGACGTTCCGCCGCCGCCGGTACCCGCGCCGACGATCCCTGCGGCGAGCATCACGGCGGGCGTTCAGCAGCTGCCGGGCGTGCTCGCGAACATGCCGTCTGCGACCGACACGACGTCGTTGG
>JABFWM010000680.1 GCA_013362195.1 Acidobacteriota bacterium | reverse complement strand
GGTCCGGAACTGTGACAGTCACACTTTCCGGAACTGTGACAGTCACACTTTCCGGATCGGGGACAGGCCCGGAAAGTGTGACTGTCACGGTTTCTGGCGCCGGGCCGACGAGCTCGTCGAGCACCATCGCGATGTCCGAGCCCAGCTGCGCCTGGATGTCCGCCGCGCCCTCCGGCGTCAGCGTGTGCAGCGCCCCGTCGAGAGGCGACCGAAACGTCACGCCGTCTTCCGTGACCTTGCGCATCGCCGCGAGGCTGAACACCTGATAGCCGCCGCTGTCGGTCAGGATCGGACGCGCCCAGCCGATGAAGCGATGCAGCCCACCCGCGCGCGCGATCAACGCGGCGCCTGGACGCAGCAGCAGGTGATACGTGTTGCCGAGGATGATCTCCGCGCCGGCGTCCTCGAGATCGCGATGCGTGACCGCCTTCACGGCGCCGCGCGTGCCGACCGGCATGAACGCGGGCGTGTGCACGACCCCGTGCGGCGTCGTGAGCACGCCGCGGCGGGCCTGTCCGTCCGTATGAGTGACCTGGAAACTGAAGGACTCGGGCATGATGGGCTGAATGTGTATTCTGTCTCCTGTCTCCTGTATTCTGACGCTGTGAAGCGCCTCCGCATCGGCGTGCTCTACGGCGGACGATCCGGCGAGCACGAGGTTTCGCTCGCGTCGGCTGCTGCGGTGTTCGCCCACCTCGACCGCGCTCGTTACGAACCCGTCCCGATCAAGATTGAACGCGATGGCCGCTGGGCGCTCGCCGACAAACCGCCGGCGACGATGTCCGCCGGCGAGGTGATCGAACAGGCGCGGTTCGAGGCGGCGCGGCCGGTACGCGAGGGACGCGAGGTTCATCTCGTCGCGCATCCGGGCGAAGAGACCATCCTCTCGATCGATCGGTCGCGCGCGAAGACGACCGACCTGCCGTCGGCCGTCGTGACGGGGCTCGCCCTCGACGTCATCTTCCCGATGCTGCACGGTCCCTTCGGCGAGGACGGCACCATCCAGGGGCTGCTGGAGCTCGCCAACGTCCCCTACGTGGGCTCGGGCGTGCTCGGCTCCGCCGTCGGCATGGACAAGGCGGTGATGAAGGTGCTGTTCACGGCGCGCGGACTGCCCGTCTGCCCCTACCGTGTCATCCTGCGCCACGACTGGGAGCGGCAGCCAGACCGCCTCGCCGCCGACCTGGAGCGCACGCTCACGTATCCGATGTTCGTGAAACCCGCCAACCTCGGATCGAGCGTCGGGATTTCGAAGGCCAAGGACCCTCAGGGACTGCGCGCCGCGATGGCGCTCGCCGCGAACTTCGATCGGAAGATCGTCATCGAGGCGGCCGTGCCGAACGCGCGCGAGCTCGAATGCGGCGTGCTCGGCAACGACGATCCAGAGGCGTCGGTGGCCGGCGAGGTAATTCCCTCGCGCGAGTTCTACGACTACGAAGCGAAGTACATCGGCGAAGGCTCGCGGACGGTGATTCCCGCCGACATCCCGAAGAAGCTCGCCGAGATCATCCGCCGGCTGTCGATCGAAGCGTTCAAGGCGATCGATGGGGCCGGCATGGCCCGCGTCGACTTCCTCCTCAGCGGCGCGAAGGACGAGTCGCTCTACGTGAACGAAGTGAACACGATCCCCGGGTTCACGACGATCAGCATGTACTCGAAGCTATGGGCGGCGTCCGGCGTCGCGTATCCCGCGCTGCTCGATCGCCTGATCGCCCTCGCGCGGGAACGGCACGCCGAAAAGCAGCAGCTCCGCACCACGCCGGCATGACGCGCCGCGGGCACCGCCAGGCGGCGTGCCTCGCCGCGCTCGCCGTGCTGGTCTGCGCCCCGATCCGGTTCACGAGCGCGGCCCGTCCCGATCTCACCGGCGTGGACGCCCTCGTGCGCGTCTATGACTCGATCCTCGACGCCGACTTCGATCAGGCGGACGCGGAGCTGCAGCGCGCCTGCGGCCCGGCGCCGCGCGAAGCCTGCGACGTCCTCGCGGCGACCGCGATGTGGTGGCGCATCCAGCTCGATCCGGAGAGCCGCGCGCTCGACGACGACTTCAGCGCCGCGATCGAGAAAGCCATTGCCGCGACCGAGGCCTGGACGGAGCGCATGCCCGACAGCGCCGAAGCGCACTTCTACACCGG
>JABFWM010000164.1 GCA_013362195.1 Acidobacteriota bacterium | reverse complement strand
GACGCACGCGGACCGGCGAGCCGATCGGCGTCATCAACGTGATGGGGCGGATTTTCATGCAGCCGCTCGACGATCCGTTTGCCGTGGTCCGGCGCGAGATCGACGCGCTCCGGCCGAAGGCGCGCGTCATCATCGTCGACTTTCACGCCGAGGCGACCTCCGAGAAGGTCGCCATGGGCTGGCACCTCGACGGACGCGCGACCGCGGTGTTCGGCACGCACACGCACGTGCAGACCGCCGACGAACGCATCCTGCCGAACGGCACGGCCTATCTCACCGACACGGGGATGACCGGCCCTCACGACTCGATCATCGGCGTGACGACGGAGATCGCGCTCACCCGGTTCGTGAGCGGCCTGCCGGCGAAGTTCGAAGCGGCCGCCGGCGCGGGGCGGTTGAATGCGGTGATCGTCACGGCCGACCGCGCCACCGGCCGTGCCACGGCGATTGAGCGGCTCAACCTCTCCGCCTCCGAGGTGGACGCGCTCGCCGCCCACAGCACGACGGAACGCTGACGTGTCCGATCTGTTCGACGTCCCGTTCGAGTTCGACGACGAACGGAACGACCGCGATCTCGCCGCCGCCCCGCGCCGGATCGAGCGCCGCATCTATTCCGTCACCGAGCTCACCGCGGCGATCCGCGGCCTCTTCGAATCGAGATTCGCGGACCTCTGGGTCGAGGGCGAGATCTCGAATTGCCGGGTGTGGAACACCGGCCACATGTACTTCACGCTGAAGGACGGCGGCGCGCAGATCAAGGCGGTGATGTTCCGGACGTCGCTGCGGTACCTGCGCTTCAAGCCCGAAGACGGCCTGCACGTCGTCGCGCGCGGGCGGCTGGGCGTCTACGAGCCGAAAGGGGAATACCAGCTCGTTTGCGACCATCTCGAGCCGCACGGCCTCGGCGCGCTGCAGCTCGCGTTCGATCAATTGAAGAAGCGCCTGCAGGCGGAGGGCCTCTTCGCGCGCGAGCGCAAGCGCCCGCTGCCGGCGCTGCCGCGCCGCATCGGCATCGTCACGTCGCTCGATGGCGCGGCGATCCGCGACATCCTGAAAGTGCTGCGGCGGCGCGCCCCCAACGCGAGCGTCCTGATCAGGCCGACGCGCGTGCAGGGCGAGGGGGCGGCCGACGATGTGGCACGTGCGCTCAAGGCGATCGTGCGGGCGCGCGGGGTCGACGTGGTGATCGTCGGACGCGGCGGCGGCTCGATTGAAGATCTCTGGGCGTTCAACGAGGAGATCGTCGCGCGGGCGATCGCGGCCTCGCCGGTGCCGGTGATCTCGGCGGTCGGGCACGAAGTCGACGTCACGATCGCGGATTTCGTCGCGGACCTTCGCGCACCGACGCCGTCCGCCGCGGCCGAAATGGTCGTGGCCGCGAACGACGAGTTCTGCCATCGCATCGATCGGCTCACCGGGCGGCTGCGAGCCGCCGCGCACGCGGATCTGCAGCGGCGACGCAACGTCGTTCACCTGCTGTCGACCCGCCGCGGCCTGGCCGCGTTTCCCGCCCGGCTCGCGATGCGCGGCCGACACGCGGCGGAGTGGACGCACCAGCTACGCGGCGTGACGCGCGCGCTGGTGGCGCGGAAGGCGCGTCATTACCGCTCGCTCGGCCAGCGCCTCGAAACCCACGACCTGGCGCGGCGGCTGGCCGCGATCCGCGGGCGTCTCACCGCGGCGGAGGGACGATTGACCGGCGCCGCGCGCCGCGCCCAGCACCGGTCCGAGTCGCGCTTCCGCGCCCTTGCCGGCCGCCTGGAGAACCTCAGTCCGCTCGCCGTGCTCGGCCGCGGCTATGCGGTGTGCTGGAACGAAGACAAGACCGCCATCGTTCGAAGCGCTGCGGCCGTGCATCCGGGCGACGCCGTGCGTGTCACGCTCGCCGACGGCGAGCTCGCGTGCCGCGTCGAGGATATGAAGAGCCGGGTCTGAAGACCCGGCCTACGTACGCTGTCGGCGGGCCTACGGACCCGCCGACGCCACGTAGGGCGGGTCTTCAGACCCGCCAACGCCACATAGGGCGGCTCTTCAGACCCGCCCCGGCGGAAATTGTCGATCCGGTGATCTCCTGAACTCCTGTTATAAACCTCAATGATGGACCCCACTATCAAGGACTTCGAGTCCGCGATTGC
>JABFWM010000502.1 GCA_013362195.1 Acidobacteriota bacterium | reverse complement strand
AGTGCTTCGGCCTGCGCATCGCCTCCGCGATCGCGCGCGACGAAGGCTGGATGGCCGAGCACATGCTGATCCTCGGCGTGGAGGATCCCAGGGGCGAAAAGACGTATGTCGCCGCCGCGTTTCCGAGCGCCTGCGGCAAGACGAACCTCGCGATGCTGATTCCGCCCGACGGACTCGCCGACTGGAAGGTCACGGTCGTCGGCGATGACATCGCCTGGATCAAGCCGGATGCGCGCGGCCAGCTCCGCGCGATCAACCCGGAGGCGGGCGTGTTCGGCGTCGCGCCGGGAACCTCGGCGCGCACCAACCCGAATGCGATGGCGATGATCGCGTCGAACACGATCTTCACCAACGTCGCGGAAACACCGGACGGCGGCGTCTGGTGGGAAGGGATGACCGACACGCCGCCGGCCGAATGCATCGACTGGCAGGGGAATCGATGGACGCCGGCGATCGGCCGCGAGACCGCACGGACCGCGGCGCATCCAAACGCGCGGTTCACCGCGCCGCTCGCGCAGTGCCCGACCGTCGATCCGGACTGGGAGTCGCCGGCCGGCGTGCCGATCAGCGCGTTCGTCTTCGGCGGACGCCGCGGCACGACCACTCCGCTCGTCTACCAGGCGTTCAACTGGACGGCGGGCGTCTACGTCGGCGCCACGATGGGGTCGGAAACCACCGCGGCAGCCGCCGGCCGGATCGGCAGCGTGCGCCGCGATCCGATGGCGATGCTGCCGTTCTGCGGCTATCACATGGGCGACTACTTCCGTCACTGGATCCAGATGCAGCGGTCGCTCAGCGAGACGCCGAAGATCTTTCACGTGAACTGGTTCCGCAAAGACGAGGACGGCCGGTTTCTGTGGCCCGGCTTCCGCGAGAACATGCGCATCCTCAAATGGATCGTCGATCGCGTGCGCGGCCGCACGCTCGCGAGGGAGACGCGCATCTGATGGATGCCGCGCTGGGAAGACATCGTCTGGAGGGGGCTGCCGTTTCCGAAAGAGACGTTCGATCGGCTGCAGTCGGTCGATCCGACGCAGTGGCGCTCCGAGGTGATCGATCACGAACAGTTGTTCATCGATCTCCACGCCCACCTGCCGCCGGAAATGATCTACGAGCGCGAGCTGTTGATCTGCCGTCTGTAACGTGACGGCGGCCGGGTCTGAGGACCCGGCCTACACCGCGTCTCGCTCTGGCGGGCTGGCCTGCAGCGCGTCGGCCGCGAGCGCGAACCCGCCGAACGCGCCGGCACGCTCGCCAAGCCCCGGCGCCACGATGAAGTCGTCGATGTCATCGACGATCTCCGGCGCGCGAACGTAGTTGTTCAGCAGATCCGCCACCTTCTGCCGGATCATCGGGAACAGGAAGGCCTTCGACATCACGCCGCCGCCGATCACGATCCGCTGCGGCGACAGCGTGCATACGAGGTTGGAGACGGCGAGCGCCAGGTAGCCAGCCTCGAGCGGCCACGCCGGATGGTCGTCAGGCAGGTCTTCCGCGGGCTGGCGCCAGCGCGCGTTCATGGCCGGTCCGCTCGCGAGCCCTTCGAGGCAATCCCCGTGAAAGGGACAGATCCCGGCAAAGGGATCCGCGGCGACATCGTGCGGCAGGCGCATGTGCCCCATTTCCGGGTGCACGAGGCCGTGCAACACGCGCCCATCGAGCAGCCCGCCTCCACCGATGCCCGTCCCGATGGTCATGTAAACAAAGGAGTGGAGGCCGCGTCCGGCGCCCCAGCGCTGCTCCGCCAGCGCGGCGGCGTTGACGTCGGTGTCGAACCCCACGGGGACGCCAAGCGCGGCGGCCGCGGCTCCCGCCATGGACACGTTGGACCAGCCCGCCTTCGGCGTGGACGTGATGTAGCCGTACGTCGGCGAATCCGGCCGAAGGTCGACGGGCCCGAACGACGCGATGCCGACGGCGGCCAGCGGTCCCTGCCGATCCTGCTCCGCGCGCAGGAACTCGATTGCCTGCCGCAGCGTGCGCTCCGGCGACGTCGTGGGAAAGCGCGTTTCGGCCCGCACGTCCTCGGGGCCGGCGCCGACCATGCACACGAACTTCGTGCCGCCCGCTTCGATGGCGCCGTAGAGCGCCGTCACGACTGTCCGACCTTCATCGCGCCTCCTTACTCGATGCCGAGGCGGCGCTGGATCTGCTCGAGCGAAATCCCCTTCGTCTCCGGCAGGAACAGCAGCACCAGCACGAACTGCAGCACCATCATCACCGCGAAGAACGCGAACGCCGCCGTGCCCGACCGTTCGGCAACGACCGGGAACGTCCAGCTCACCACCGCCGCCCAGAACCAGTGGGTGAAGCTGCCGAGCGCCTGGCCGCGCGCCCGCACGCGGTTGGGGAAGATCTCGCTGATGTAGACCCAGATCACCGACCCTTGCGAGAAGGCGAAGAACGCGATGTAGCCGATCAGGCTCGCGAGCACCAGCACGCCGCCGCCGGTGTGAAACGCCCAGGCCGTCAGTCCGAGGCACGCGGCCAGTCCGACCGCCCCGACGAGGAGCAGACGCTTCCGTCCGAAGCGGTCGATGACCGTCATCGCGATCATCGTGAACACGAGGTTCGTGAAGCCGATGATGACCGACTGCAGCAGCGCGCTCGTGCGCTCCGCTCCCGCCATCCTGAAGATGTCCGCGGTGTAGTAGATGAGCGCGTTGATGCCCGCGAGCTGATTGAAGCTCGCCACCATCACCGCGAACAGGATCGGCTTGCGATACTTGCGCTGCAGCAGGGGCTCCGAGGTGGAGACCGATGCTTCGTGCAGCGACTCCGCGATCTCACGGACCAGCGCGTCGGGATCGTCGTTGCCCAGGGTGCGCAGGATCGCCGCCGCTTCGCCGCGCCGGTGCTGTTTCACGAGCCAGCGGGGGCTCTCCGGGATGCGCAGCGCCGCCAGGAAGAACCCCACGGCGGGCACCGCCGCGATGCCCAGCATCCACCGCCAGGCGGAGGTGTCAGGCCCGCCGATCGCGGCGGCGATGACAACGTTCGAGAAGTAGGCGAGCAGGATCCCCAGCACCACGTTGAACTGGCTGAGCGCAACGAGGCGGCCGCGGAGCGCCGCCGGCGAAATCTCCGCGATGTACATCGGCGCAACCACCGAGGCCGCGCCGATGCCGAGGCCGCCGATGAAGCGCGCGATCAGCAGCGACGGCCAGTCCCACGCGACCGCGCACCCGGCGCCGGAGATGATGTAGAGCACCGCGAGCACGACCAGCACCGGCCGCCGACCGTAGCGTTCCGCCGGCGGGCCGGCGAACAGCGCGCCGAAGATGGTGCCGACGAGCGCCCCGGCCACCGTCAACCCGAGCTGGTTGCTGTCGAGCGCGAAGTGGATGCGGAGCGCGTCGGTCGTCCCGGAGATGACGGCGGTGTCGAATCCGAACAGCAGCGATCCCAGCGCCGCCACCGCCGCACTTCGAACGAGGTGCGGCGTCAACCGGCCCGCCGTCGAGCTCGTGGAGGATGGAACGAAAGTCATGAACGCACCTCGCCTCGACGCGAACAATGCCGGGCCGGGGCCGCCGCGATCAGGCGGTCGACTCGCGCGCGCGCTCCTCACGTCGCTGGACGATGATCGACAGCGTCAGCGCGAAGACGCCGATGAGCGCGGAATACGCAAAGAACACGATATACCCCGTGCCGAGCGCGGCGGGGCTGACGCCGGATCGCTGGACGGCGGCCGCGAAGTTGCCCGGCGCATCCCTCGCCACGAAGTCGCGCACGCCTGACAGCAGGCTTCCACTGTCCGCGAGCCTCGCCGCGCTCTCGACGATGCGGCCGGACTGCGAGGCGACGAGCCGTCCCGGAATCGAATACAGCGAGGAGAACAGGGCGTACTGCGTGGCGGTGAACCCGACCGACGTCAGACTCGACATGTAGGCGATGAGGCACGTGCCCGCGAAGCCGCCGGCGACGTTGTCGAGCCCGATGGCGGCGAAGAGCGCGAACAGATTGTGTCCCTGCAGCGCAAGCCAGATGAACAGCAGATTGCTGACCGGGCCGGCGAGCGCCCCGATGACCATCGCGCGCAGCAGCCCGAACCGCGCCACCGCCACGCCGCCCAGAAACACGCCCAGCATCGTCATGGCGATGCCGAAGATCTTGCGGACCTCCGCGATCTCGACGAGGCTGTAGCCGAGATCGAGGTAGAACGGGTTCATGATGTTCAGCACGAAGTCGGGAAGCCGATAGAGGCAGATCAACGCGAGGATCAGCGTTCCGCTCGAGCGATACCGCGCGAAGAAATCGCGCAGCGGATCGACGAGCGCCGACGACAGGTAGACGCCGGGACGGGTGCGCACGTGCGGCAGCGGCAGCGCGGCGAGAATGATCACCGCGAAGCCGGCGACGACGGCGCCGACCTGGACCCAGACGCGCGCGCTGGACGACCAGGCCGCGAGAACGGCGCTGCGCGCATTCGCCGCCCCCAGCGCGCCGAGCACCGACCCCATGACGCCGGCATTGCCCGCGAGACCGGATCCGAGGACGAGCGCGCCGCCCGCGACGACGGCCAGCCGGACGAGCCATTCCACGACGTCGCGAAGCGGAGCCGGCGGAATGCCTTCCGTGTGAATGGGACGGATCGCGTGCCGCTGTTCGCGCGGCGCGGCGAGCACGGCGAGCACGCCGATGGTCATGAGCGCCGCCATCAACGCGTAGGCGAAGTTCCATCCGTACTTCTGCGCCAGCAGCAGCGGCACCGCCCCTGCGACGATGATCGCGACGCGGTAGCCCCACTGGTAGGCGGCCGCCATCGCGCCCTGCTTCGATGTTTCGGCGGCCTCGATGCGCCACGCGTCAATGGCGATGTCCTGCGTCGCGGACGAAAAGCCGACGAGCACCGCGAACACGGCAATCGTGCCGAGGCTGCGCGACGGATTCGACGCGGCAAGCAGCCACAGCCCGAGCATGATCATGCCCTGGCACACCAGCATCCAGGAGCGGCGGTGGCCGAGCCATCGCGTCAGGATCGGCACCTGCCCGCGATCGATGAACGGCGCCCAGAGGAACTTGAAGGACGACACCAGCGTCACGAGGCTGAAGAAGCCAATCACTTCCAGCGAGAGGCCCGACGCGCGCAGCCACGCCGACAGCGTGTCGAAGATGAGGAAGTAGGGCAGCCCCGCCGAAAAGCCGAGCGCCACCATGACGAGCGCGGCGCGCTCGCCGTACACGCCAAGCGCCGACCGCATGGTCCGCTGGTCCGGTCGTGCCTCTGTCCCGCTGCTCATCCGCTGCGTCCTCCGCTCCTACAATATCCGCACGGTGCGGGGCGCTGCTCGCGCTCGGACCTGTCCCGTGACCCTGATGCCCGAGATCGCGGAAGGCGACACGTCAGATGAGTCGGGAACGGTAGTAGGATCGGCCCATGCCGGATCTCGCGGACGTGCCGCTCGACCGGTCTCATGCGCCCCATCGCGCCATCGAACCGCCGCCGCGGCGGCGCCGCCGCGCGATCGCGGCCGCGCTCATCGTGCTGGTGCTTGCGGGGCTGGCCGGCTACTTGACGTGGCTGCGGCGCTCGTCCGCACGGCCGTCCGTGGCCGTGAAGTCCGAGCGCGTGACGGTACCACGAGAGCCAAGGGCCGCCGAGCCTGGGGAGAACATCGATCTCCCGCCGCTCGCCGAAACCGACGCGCTCGTGCGCCGGCTCGTCTCGGAGCTGTCCCGACATCCCACGGTCACGGCCTGGCTGGCCACCAATCAGTTGATCCGCAACTTCGCCCTCGTGATCCAGACCATCGCCGAGCATCGATCGCCCGCGTCGCATCTGAAAGCGGTCCGGCCGGCGGGCGCGTTCAGCGTGATCTCCGAGGGCGACACCATCTTCATCGATCCGGCGAGCTACCGGCGCTACGACGGGTATGCCGACGCGTTCGCGGCGATCGACGCACGCGGCGCCGCCCGGCTGTACGCGACCTTGAAGCCCCGCATCACCGAGGCGTATCACGAGCTGGGCGATCCCGAGGGCGACTTCGACGCGACGCTTCGCAGCGCCCTGGGTGAATTGCTTCGAACGCCAGTCATCGACAGACGCGTTCAGCTGACGCACACGAGCGTCAGCTACGAGTTTGCCGACCCCGCGCTCGAAGCGCTGTCGCCTGCACAGCGGCAACTGCTGCGCATGGGACCACGCAACGTGCGGATCGTCCAGCAGAAGCTGCGCGAGATCGCACCCTATCTCGGCATCGAACTGCCCGGTTCCGTCGATCGCTGACGCGCGATCGATGCGCGCGCACGACGGCGGAGGCACGTTGTCCCCGACGCGCGCCGGCAACGACATGGACCAGTGGACTGTCCACGTTGACCGGGGACCAGATCGCGGAGCGCGGCACCCGGATGGCAAGGCGCCGACCGAGAATACCGGGACTATTTGAGGGAGGAGCAACGCCGCCAGCCGGGATGCCCCGCCCGCGAGGCGGTCTTTGATCAGCGTGGACAGTCCACTAGGCAGAGCCGCTAATGCGACGCGGTGAGCGGCGTGATGGTCACGGGCACGTCCCGCTTCGCAACCGCAATGTTGCCGGTGATGTCGGCCGCGAGAATCCGCACGATGTAGTCGCCGGGCGCGATCGAGGTGGCGTCCCAGGCGCCGGGTGACGCGACCCCGTTGCTGAACGAATTCGTCACGATGTAGAGGAAGCGCGTGCGGCGCTGCCCGTAGAACGGAATGCCGCTGCCCGCCGCATACACCGTCCGCACCGTCGCCGGATCGGCGCTCAGTCGATCGAACCGCAGCGTGCGCCGGGGCGCTTCGAAGCCGGGCACGGGCGTGCCATCGCGCATCAGCACCTGATAGCCGAGTTCGTAGACGCCGAGGCGGCGGCCGCGCTTGTTGAGATCCGCAGTGTCCCACGCGTCAACGACGATGTGTACGCGGCCGGCGGGGACGATCACTCTGCCGCGCACGCGTGCCACCAGCGCGGCGCCCTCGTCGTCGAACAGACGGATGCCGGCGATCGTCGGCGGTACGTGGTCTTCGAATCCCACCAGGCGGAACGCCAGCGGGTTGAGCTCTTCACCGGGCCAGCCGACGTTGACGTGGACGTGATTGAACGCGTTCACGGTACCGATCGGGTCACCGGTCTCGAAACGCGCGCCGCGCTTGACCCGCATGCTCACGAGCGTGCCCTGCGCGTCGTAAACGGGTGCGAAGCGGGCGTCTGCAAATGGCGCCCCGCTGCGCGACCGTCCGACACGGATGTGGACGTAGGCGATCGGTCCGATGCGGACCGATTCGGTCAACGTGTTGAAGCCGTTGACGGCGTTCAGCCGCGCCACGATCCCGCTACGAATCGCCGAGACCGGCGTGCCCTGATCGGCGCGGACGTCGATGCCCGCGTGAAATCGTTCCGCGCCTTCCACGCCGCGGGCTTCGCCGCTGGTGCCGGCGACCTCGAACGGACCATCCATCGGGGCGATCGGCCACAGCAGCGGCGTCAGCGCAAATCGTTCAGCGTCGAACGCCGGCGCGATCCGCGGCGATGGAGGCCGGCGCGGGTCCAGGCGACCGCGCGCCGCGATCAACCGGATCAGCGCGTTTCCCGCGTCGGCGACGATCAGTCGGCCTGGACCGGCGATGGCCACGCCGGCCGGCGCGCGGAACAACGCGTCCGCGTCATCGCCATTGCGGTACCCGGGTGCGGCGCCGGCGAGGGTCCGCCAATCACCCGTCGCCGATGACTCGAGCACGCGTCCGTGCTCGTCGGTCACGTAGCGCCGGCCGTCCTTTCCCAGGGCGATGCTGATGGGGGCAATCGCGTCCGGCATTGACACGGTAGAGACAACGCCTGCACGGTCGATCGTTCTGAGGACGCCGCTGCCAGTATCCGCGACAACGATGTTCCCGTCGTCGTCGACAGCGACGCCGCACGGCGTGTGGAACAGCGCGATGGCGGCAGCGCCGTCGGCGAACCCCGGACCGCTGCCCGCGACCGTGTGCACCGTTCCGTTGCCGTCGATCGCGCGGATGCGATCGTTGTAGGTGTCGGCAACGATGACACGGCCGTGACGATCGACGGCCACGCCAACCGGCGCGTTGAACCGCGCGTCGCGCGCGTCCCCGTCGCGCAGCCCCGGTACGCCGTTTCCGGCGACGGTCGAGACGTCGCCGCTGACCGTGACGCGGCGGATGGCGTTGTTGCCGGTGTCCGCGACGTAGAGCACGCCGTGTGCGTCGATGGCGATCGCGGACGGCGTGTCGAAGCGCGCCGCGGAGCCGCGCCCGTCCATGAAGCCGCGCGCGCC
>JABFWM010000606.1 GCA_013362195.1 Acidobacteriota bacterium | reverse complement strand
CGCGCGTGCCGCCGCCGCCAACCGCGTCGGTGCCGGCGGAAATGCCCTTCTGCTCCTGGATGTAGCGCACAGTGTGCTTCGCCGTCACGTGGGTAATCTCGGGGCCGAGCACGCCCGCGAGCTCCGCCTCGTTCTTCGCGAGGCCGAGCAGGCCGCGCGTGACGTGGATGATCCCGCCAGGCGCCGCGAACGCGTTCACCGCATCGGTGTCGAGCACGATGAACGTCCATTTGAGGCGGGGACGCGTGCTCTCGCGCGCCAGCACGTTGCCGACGAGCGCCACGTACCTGGTCACCTCTTCGTTCTGATAGACGCCGAACTTCTCGCGCAGGCTCGCGCTGGCGCGCTCGCCGATAGTGCGCTCTTCCTCCTCGGTGATAGCGAGGTCGGCCACCTTGTCGGCCGCCTGCCTGGCTTTGTTCGCCTTGTTGAGGATGCCGCCCAGTTGGGCGTGCGCGGGCGCCGCGGCGAGCAGCGGGACGATGACAAACACGGCTGGTTTCATGTGATCTGTGCCTCGTGCACCAGGGGAGCAGGGACTGCGACCTCGAAAATGGCCACCGGCCGGCTCTTGCCCTTGACGATGACGTCGCCGAGCGGACGCGCGTCGCGGGGGCCGGTCAATCTGGTTCGGGTGGCGTCGGCCATGATAATGCGGGTCTTGTACTCCTTGTTCAACGACTCGAGACGCGAGGCGAGGTTCACGTTGTCGCCGATCACGGTGTAACTCATGATCGACGAGGAGCCGATGTTGCCGGCGATCATCTCGCCCGAATTGATGCCGATGCCGATATCGAGCTGCGGCAGGCCGCGCGCCCGCCAGCGCTGATTGAGGCGCCCGAGCTCCTCCACCATGCCGATCGCGGCCGCCACCGCGTGCTCCGCGTGGTCCGCGTCGTCCAGCGGCGCGCCGAACAGCGCCATGACCATGTCGCCGACGAACTTGTCGACGGTGCCGTGGTGCGCGAACACGACCTCGACCATCGTCGAGAAGTACTCGTTCAACTGCGCGACGAGCTGCTCCGGGTCGCCGCGCTCGGTCACCGACGTGAAGCCGCGGATGTCGGAGAAGAGCACGGTCATGTCGCGGCGCGCGCCGCCGAGCTCCGCCAGCTCGGGATGCGCGACGAGCTGCGCGAACACGTCGCGGGAGACGTAGCGCCCGAACAGCCGCGTCATCTTCCGCTTCTCGGCGCCCTCGACGACATACTGATACGCCGTCCCGCCGAACAGCGCGAGCGCGCCCGCGAGCTGCGGCTGCACCATGTTCAGCCACAGTCCGTCCGCGAACGCCGCGATCGCGAACCACGTCCAGGCGCCGACAATCGTCAGGGCCGCGACGACCGCGCCCGCGAACGGCAGGAACGCGGTCAGCAGCCCGATTGCCGCTGCCACGATGATCACGCACGCGACGCGCGAGCCGCGCGGCGCCGGACGGATGAAGCGCCCCGACAACACGCTGTCGGCGACGCTCGCGTGCAGCTGAATGCCCGGCATGCCGCCCGCCCCGAAGGGCGTCTTGAATACGTCGACGAGCCCGGACGCGGAGAAGCCGACGAACACGATCTTGTCCTTGAACACGGACGGATCGACGAGCGGCTTCACGTTGCCGAGCAGCTGCTGTTCCGACAGGAACAGGTGCCGGAATTCGTAGGTCGGGTAGGGACGGCTGCCGCCCGGCAGCACCGCGGGCGCACGGAAGTTGATCATCGCGGCCCACTGATCCCGCCGCGCTCGGGTGTACACGTCCTCGACCGCGGTGGCGACGAGCGGCAGCCGTCGATCGCCGATGCGCAGCGATGCGCCATCGGCGTCCGCGTGCACCTCGTCGGCTTTGATGCGCGCCGCGTGCAGCGCCGCGGCGAGCCCGAGCGACGGGAGGAACCGGCCCTCGTGCTCGATGAAGGGCACGATGCGGCGCGCCGGGCCGTCGGCATCGAGCGCGAGGAAGTTGTGGCCGAACCCGGCGCTCGCGTCGGCGAGGGCCTGATACGGCGGATACACGACCGGCCGCGGTTCGGCGCGAGGCCCCGGCCGGAATCCGGGATCCGCCCACGCGGCGGCGCCGGCGTCCTTCTCGCCGCTGACGAGCCCTTCGCTCACCGCATCGGCCAGCATGATCACGTTGCCCGACGCCTT
>JABFWM010000077.1 GCA_013362195.1 Acidobacteriota bacterium | reverse complement strand
CTCTTCCTGGTGCATCTCTTCGAGGTACTGTATGTGATGGCGCTCGTAGTCCTCGAACGCCGACGCGCTCGCGAACGCGCCGTGCACCCCCGTCAGCGCGGCGCGTGCCGAGCGATGGTGGTCGAAGAGCGTGTCGTCGAGGTCGAACAGGATCGCCCGCGCCATCAGCGGCCGCGGCGATCCCGGCCGGTGCGGCGATCGGCGCCGTTGCGCCGTTCGGGTCCGGACGGACCGCGATCGATACGGCGCCGATCGCCGAGCCGCCGTTCTGTCCGGCGGCGCTCGGCGCGGATCGCGGTGGCGGCCTGGCGCGCAGCCTGCGCCTGCTCGCGCTGCTGACGCGCGCGGGCACGCGCGGGATCCAGCAGATCGAGCAGTCCTTCGTAGGCGGCGAGGAGCCTGGCGTCGCCGGGCGACTTGGCCAGCTGCTCGCGCAGGCAGTTGGCGGCGGCGACGACATTGGCGCGCTGCCAGGCTTGCAAGGGAGGCGTACGCAGATCAGCCATGAGCGCTCATGATTCGGTGAGCGGGGCCGCGGCGGCCGGAGACCGCCGCTCGCCGCGCAGCGCGAGCCACGTCAACCGCGGCAGCAATCGCGGGAAGTGCCAGAGGAGACGGCGGCGCGCCGCGTGATACGAGAGCCGGCCGCTCGCGTAGTCGACCAGCAGCCGCGAAAATTCCGGCCGCGCGTTGGCGCCGCGCACCACGCGATCCATGCGCGGCCCGGAGTGGAACAGATAGCGCTGGATGAGCACCGAATCGCGCAGTTCGGCGCCGATCTCGCGCCTCCATGCCCGCACGTAGCCGCGGCACGCGCGTGCCGGGACCATCGCGCGGCCCTCGCGCGCGGCGAGCAGCGCGCCGGCCGCGAGATCGCCGGTGACCATCGCGTAGTAGATGCCTTCCGCGCTGAACCCGTTGACGAAGCCGCCGGCGTCGCCGGCGAGGAGAACGCGTCCCTGGGCCGTCTTCTTCAAGGGCCCGCCGACCGGGATGAGAAACGGCGTGAAGTGATCGCGCTGCGACTCGCCGTCCATCAACCCGCGCGCGCGCAGGTCCGACACGAACCGCCGCTGCAGCGTATACGGCGCCTCGTCGACGCGCTCGCGGAAGTACGAGAGCAGGTAGCCGATGCCGACGTTCACGTGCTCGCGCTTCGGAAAGACGTAGGCGTAGCCGTGCGCGCCGCCGTAGCCGTAGAACACCGACAAGGTGTCGGGCTCGGAGGTGCGCAGGCGCGCGACCGGCGTCTCTTCCATCATGTCGAGGGCGAGGTGCGCGGCGGGCCAGCCCGCATTCATCCGGAGCCGGCGCGCGACGACGCTGTTCACGCCGTCGGCGGCAATCACCATCGGCGCGCGCAGCTGCCGGCCGTCGCGCAGCGTCAGCGTCACCGCTTCGCCATCGTCAGCGGCCTGGGCAATCGCCGCCGGCGCAAGCACCTGGGCCCCGGCGTCGACGGCGAGGCGCGTCAACAGGTGATCGAATTCGATGCGGCGGATCAGCACGACCGCCGGCCCGTTCGACCGCATCCGGAACACGTCACCGGATGGCCCTTCGAGATACAAGCTCGAGACGGGATGGTGCGGAATCCCGGCGAGCGCATCGGCGAGATACGCGAACCGCGAGAACACGCGCGTGCTGATGCCGCCGCCGCACGGCTTCTGCCGCGGCAGCGCGAAGCGTTCCACGATCAGCACGCGCACGCCCGCGCGTGCGAGGCGTCGCGCGGCGGTGGCGCCCGCAGGACCGGCGCCCGCGACGATGACGTCGGTGTCGAAGCTCATGTTAGACTGGCGATGATGCCATCCGCGGCGTTGATCATAGCGGCCCAGAATCTCATGCCCGCGCTGCGCGAGCGTGTGGAGGTCGCAGGCGATGTTCTCACGTTCGCCGACACCGAACCGATTCAGGCGCTCCAGGCGATGATGGAGCACCGGCCGCCGCTCATCGTGCTCGAGCGGCTCTTTGCCGCGACGCCGCGCGGCGCCGCGCTCATCAACCGTATTAAAAGCGATCCGCAGCTGTCGATGTGCGAAGTCCGCGTCATGTCGCACACCGGCGACTACACGCGGCAGGTCGTCAAGCCGATGCCGCAGCCCGCGCACGCCGCCACCGCGGCCGCGGGCGCCGGATCGCC
>JABFWM010000014.1 GCA_013362195.1 Acidobacteriota bacterium | reverse complement strand
CTGCACCAACAGTACGCGCTCGGGTTCGAGCCGACGAAGCTCGATGGCAAGATGCACAGAGTGCAGGTGCGGCTGACCACGCCCGGCCTGACCGCGCGCGCGCGCAAGAGCTATGTCGCGGCGCGGCTCGAATGATCACGCGTTCGGACCGCGTCGCATGACGCTGCGCACGGATCGCAGCGGCGAACGTCCGCGGCGCGTGTCCGGCATCGGCGGAATGACTGACCTGACGCGTGGAATATGTCTTGCTGAATGGGCCCTCGTGAGGACAGCGGCGTGACGGCGACGGTCCTGATCTGCACGTACAACCGCGCCGATCGTCTCGCCGAAACGCTCGCGAGCCTCGCGCGGTCTCGCGACGTGCCCGGCCCCTGGGACGTCCTCGTCGTCGACAACAATTCGTCCGACCGGACGGCGAAGGTCGTGGCCGATGCCGCGGCCGCGTTTCCAGTGCCGCTCCGCTATCTGCACGAGCCGCGTCAGGGCAAGTCGCACGCCTTGAACACCGGACTGGCGCACGTCACCGCCGACATCGTGGCGTTTACGGACGATGACGTGCGCGTGTCGGAGGAGTGGCTGCGCGCGGCGATGCAGGTGATGGCCGAACGCCCCGATGTCGCCTACGTCGGCGGCCCGGTGCGCCCGATCTGGGGCGCGCCGCCGCCCGCCTGGTTCCCGCCCGCCAACGGCAATTTGTGGGGGACCGTGGCGATCCTCGACTATGGGCCGGCGCCCTTCGAGTACGAGGCCGCGCGCCGCGTCCCGATCGGCGCGAACATGGCGGTGCGCCGCGCGGTGGTCGAACGCGCCGGCGGATTCTCTCCGGAGCTCGGACGGACTGGCGCATCGCTGCTCGGTCAGGAACAGGCGGAGTTCTTCTATCGCACGCGCTCGCTCGGCGCACGCGGCGAGTACGTGCCGTCGATGGCGGTCGCGCACCACGTCCCCGCGGCGCGGCTCACGCGCCGGTATTTCCGGCGCTGGTGGTGGTGGAAGGGCGTGTCGCGCGCGCGGCTGCACGCGCGCCATCCCCAGACCGAAACGGGCGTCGACCTCTCACGCGTGCGGCGGGTCGCCGGTGTGCCGCGCTTCGTGTGGCGCGAGATCCTCGGCCACGCGTGGGCGGTCGGTCGCGCGGCGCTGCGCCGCGATCGCACCACGGCCGCCGAGCACGAGATGCTGATGATCTATTCGATGGGCTACGCGCTCGAGAGCTGCCGCGGGTTCTTGAGCGGCCGCGGATCCGCCGCCAGGATGGTCGCCCAGCGCGTCCTGAAGAAGCTCACGTAGTACCACAGCCGCGTTTCGTGATGGAACCGTTCGTCGGCGCGGCCGGTGAGCGCCGCTCGAATCCATCCGCGCAGGTGCCCGGCGCACTCGCGGTACAGGAAACGCGGCACTCCGAGAAAGGTCCGGTAGTATCCCGGCTCCACCATCCCGCCGCTCGGGCTGAGCGTGTCGCGGTAGCGCATGATCGCGTGGTAATGGCCCGTCGCCGCCTGCCAGCGGCGGTGGTACGTCTTCGTGAGCCGTTCGGGCGGCACCTCGACGTGCACGTCCGCAATCGGCAGATACAGCCCGCGCCTGCCGGCGCGCCACAGGCGCATTTCGAACTCGCGGTCCTGGTTGCGGGGATACGCGGGCGAGAACCCGCCCACGGAGTCGAAGGCCTCGCGGCGGCACGCCAGATTCGCCGTCAGCAGGCACGCCGCCGCATGGTCGCGATCGACGTAGGCCGGCTGCGGGCGATCCTGCAGCGCGACAGGACCGGCGTGCGCGGCCGTCAACCACGAAGGCGGCGGCGTGCGCCAGATCGGTCGAACGCGTCCGCCGATGCAGTCCACCTCTGGGTGCTCGTCGAGGGCCCGCGAAATCTCCGCGACCCAGGTCTCGACCGGCAGGCCATCGTCATCGAGAAAGGCGATGCGAGAGGATCGGGCGTGCGCGACGCCGGTGTTGCGCGCGTACGACACACCCTGCCGCGGCTCGTGGACGTAGCGGAGCGGCGCCGGCGTGCCGCGCGCGATCGCGCGTTCCACCACGTCGCGCGTCCCGTCGCATGAATTGTTGTCGACGATAATCACTTCGTAGGTGACGCCGCCGGTGTCCTGGGACATGAGCGCGTCGAGGAGCGGCTGGAGGCTCGACGCGCGATTGAACGTCGGAATGACGACGGAGAGGTCGGGCGTCACGTCAGGAACGCTCGCCGGCCATGCCGGCGACGGCGGATCCGCCGACGGGACAGCCGGCCCGAAAGCGCGCCGGCACGAGCGCGGCGACGCGATCCCAGCGGACCCAGAAGACGTTGAGGAAGAGGAACTGCTCGAACGTCGGGCCCATCAACGTCCGGATGCCGATGAGCAGACCGGCGCCTGCCAGCACCAGCGGGATCCGCAGTCTGCGGCTGAACAGCGCGATCGGATACGCGGTCTCGACGGCGACGGTGGTGAGCGCGAGGAGGTTCGCCGCCCACGGGATCCGCGCGATCGCGCTGCCCCAGTTCACGAGCGGATCGGCGTCGGAGATGTGGTACTGCACCCGATCGAGCAGGATCGCCATGTGATCGGACTGGAACCACTCGGATCCCGACGTCCAGATCTTGGCGAGCCCCGCCGCAAAGAACACGAGCGACACGCCCACGCAAATCAGCTGGGCGGGCCACAGGTATTCGCCGCTGGCGATCGTCCTGCGTGCGTGACCGCGCCAGCGCGCGACGATCGCATCGATGCTCATGACATCGCCGGCGCGCGAGCACGCGAGAATACCGATCGCAATCGCGATCATGGTGTCGAAGTGATACGTCTGCCCGAAGTTGTGGGGCAGTCCGAGCAGGTACACGCCGAGCGCCGCGGCGACCAGCATGCTCACCGGCGAGAGCAGGCCGATGCACGAGGTGAAGAGCGACACCTTCCAGATCGCCTGCAGCACGCCGAGTGCGCCGGATGACAGGAAGGGCAGGTGCAGATCCTCGAACAGCCAGATCGGCTGCCGCAGCGCGGGTGCGACGTCACCCCACCCGCGATAGTCGTAGGGCAGGTAGAGCGCCCACAACAAGCCGAAAAAGAGGATGCGCGAGATCGCGAGGTTCGCCGCCGGCACGGGCTCGAACCAGAATCGCATCCACGCCGTCCACGGCCGGTTCGCCACGCGCCTCATTGCATCGACTCGGGACTGAACCGGGGCATCGACCCGGTGTCGCCGACTTCGGCCACGAGCTCGCGCGAACGCGGATGGTCGAGGTTGGCGGCATACGGTTCCAGATCCCAGGTGACGGTATAGAGGCGCAGCCCGCGCAGCGGCGGGCCTTCGTGCTCACCCGCCTCGCGCCGGATCTCGTAGCGACGCAGGATGTCCGCGAGCGCTTGACGGAGCCGGCCGTCGCTGTCGTCCATCTGCTCGATGCGGCGAAGGCCGAGCGGAAGACGTGATTGATCGAGCGGGGCGAGATAGTCGTGCCGGACCAGCGCGATTTCGCGCCCGTCGGCGGTGACGCCAAAGAGCCGCGGCCATCTCAACACGTGCTGCTGGTGCACGGTCGAAAACATCGGGTAGTTGGAGAAGGGCCAGTGCTCCTGGCGGGTCAGGATGTCGTAGAAGGAGCCGCCGATGAGGCCCAGGATCAGAACGTGTGCGAAGAGAAGACGCGTTCGGGTCATCGATCTTAGGCTCGGCTTTTTTGCAAGCCTGACGCCATCGCCTCAACAGCAGGGCCATGCGTCGTGGCCCGACCCGCTGACCACTCTTGTCGCCCTTGGCGCGTAGTGAACGGCTGCTGACGTGCGGCGGAATCCTGCACGAACCGCGCGCGTCGTCGCTCGCCAGCGGTCCAGCGCGAGGCGACGCCCCCGGCGGGATTGGCGCTGCCCCAGCCCAGCGGGACGATCCCTTCGTTGATAAACTTGCCGACCGTACGTCGATCGGTGCCGTGAATGGACGTTGCGTTTCTCAGGGCTCGGGCGCGCGGAACCCGGGACAACTCCGGCAGGAGACGGGCCGCGCCACCGCCGCTCGACGGACGAGGGGATTGGCTACCGTGCGTAGCGTTCGGCGGCCCGTGCGCGCGCCCTGGCCGCGACGACCTCACGGTCGCGCGGCGGCGCCGACGTTTTCAGCGCGTCCACCAGCCGTCGCGCGGTGGCGGACACCTCCTCGACGGCGCGATCGAACGCCCCCGCGTTCGCCTGCGAGGGCTTGGTGAAGCCGCTGATCTTCCGGACGAACTGGATGGCCGCCGCCCGGACTTCCTCGTCCGACGCGGGTGGATCGAAATTGAACAGCGGTCGAATGTTGCGGCACATGCGATCAGTGTAAAGCACCCGGCGCGCGCCGGCGGATGCTCGTCGAACCGCCTGGCAGCGTCGGCTGGATGGAGGCCGGACCCATGTTCAGCGGCCACGCCAGATTGAGCACTGAGGCGCCCGGGGGATCCGGGGTCACGCGGCGCGCGATCCTTACGTCCGCGCTCGTCGCGCTCGTCCTCCCGGTCCTCGGCTCGTCCATCCCCACGGCCCAGGGGCCGGACGCTCTGCCATCGCTGGAGCCCACGCACGGCGATTACGTGATCCGCGATTTCCGGTTTGCCTCGGGCGAGACGCTGCCCGAGGTGCGCGTGCACTACCGCACCTACGGGCAGCCGCGGAAGGATGCATCGGGCGTCGTACGCAATGCCGTCCTGATCCTGCACGGCACCGGAGGAAGCGGCGCGCAGTTCGTCGGACGCGGATTCGCGGGCGAACTGTTCGGTCCGGGACAGCCGCTCGACGCGTCGCGCTACTACATCATCCTGCCCGACGACATCGGCCACGGCCAATCGAGCAAGCCGAGCGACGGACGACGTGCGAGGTTTCCCCGCTACGCCTATCACGACATGGTGGCGGCGGAGCATCGGCTGGTCACCGAGGGCCTCGGCGTCACCCACCTGCGGCTGGTCATGGGCACGTCGATGGGCGGAATGCACACGTGGATGTGGGGCGAGCTGTACCCGGACGTGATGGACGCGCTGATGCCGCTCGCGAGCGTGCCGTCGCAGATTGCCGGGCGCAATCGCGTGTGGCGCCGCCTCGCCATCGACGCGATTCGCGGCGATCCTGAATGGAAGAACGGCGACTACACGTCGCAGCCCCGCGGCTTGCGCACGGCGGCGCAGATGCTGTGGCTCGTCGGCAGCAACCCGGCGATTCGCTACCGCCGCGCGCCGACGCTCGCGGCGGCCGACAAGGAGATTGACGAGTACGTCGCGAGCTACGTGCGCAGCAACGACGCCAACGACGTGCTCTACGCGCTCGAGTCGTCGCGCGACTACGATCCGGCGCCGCTCCTCGAGCGCATCACCGCGCCGCTCGTGGCGATCAACTCGGCCGACGATCTCGTCAACCCGCCGGAGATCGGCGTGCTCGAGCGCGAGATCGTCCGCGTGCGCCGCGGCCGCGCCGTGATGATTCCGTTCAGCGATCGCACGGCGGGCCACGGCACCCACACACTCGCGGCGGTGTGGAAGCCGTACCTGGTGGAACTGCTGGCCGGCACGGCGCGACAGTGAGCGGCAAGCAGCGGCTCGCCCAGCCTCTGCGATGCACCGTCGCTTGCCACTGTCGGCTCGGGCATGCGCTGGTCTAGAATGGTTGTCGCCAGCGCCTGGAGGAGTGCCTCCAATGGCGCACGTCCGCTTCACCACTCCGATCGCCCTCACGTGCTTCGCGCTCGCGTTCGTGTTCGGCCTGACCGTGTCCCACCCGTCAGCGGTCCTCCGCGCCGATAGCCAGGATGTCGTGCGTCTCGTCGACGGGACCGCCGTCAATCTGGCGACGCCGAGCTTCCTGCAGGTCGGCAAACGCTACGCGTTCACCTGGCCCGGCGGCGGTCCGCCGCAGACGTACGCGGTGAAAACGATCCGGCCGGATGGCTGGATTCTCGTCGAAGTGGCCGACGAGACCACGCGTCCGGACCTCTACATTCCCGGCGAGTTCCCGGTGCGGTGGCTGCACGTCGGACTGGCGGTGTCCGTGCAGGAGATGCGCCCGCTGCCCTGATGCGATTCTGGTAGCATGGCGGCCGGCCCGGGACAGGATCCATGCTGCGATGCCGCTTCGCCCCGTTCGCGCTTCTCTGGGCATGGATCGCCGTCGTGCCGGCGTCGTGCGCGAAGCAGGCGCCAGCGGTCGCACCGCCGGCTCCGCCGCCCGCTGCGGCGCCGGCGCCTTCCGCGCCTCCGGCGGCGGCACCCCGCCGCGTCGCGATTCCCGATCGGCTCAGCGATCAGGAGTTCTGGCAGCTGGTCACCGACTTCTCCGAACCGAACGGCTTCTTTCGATCCGAGAACCTGCTCTCGAACGAAGTCTGGCTGCAGAACGTCATCCCCGACCTGCTGACGATCGCCAAACCGGGCCGCGCCTACCTGGGCGTCGGCCCGGAGCAGAACTTCACCTACATCACCGCCGTCAAGCCGGCCATCGCGTTCATCGTCGACGTGCGCCGCGGCAATCTCAACCTGCACCTGATGTACAAGGCGCTCTTCGAGCTGTCGGCGGACCGCGTCGACTTCGTGGCACGCTTGTTCTCGCGCGCGCGCCCTGCCGGCCTCTCGCCGAAATCGACTGCGACCGAGATCTTCGCGGCCTACTGGCCGAGCCAGCCGAGCGACGAGCTGTTCGCGAAGAACTTCGACGCGATCGTCACGCACCTGTCGAAGACACACGGCTTCGCGCTGTCGACCGAGGACGTCGAGAACATCCGCGCCGTCTACTCGCAGTTCGAGATGGCGGGGCCCGCGCTGACGTATTCGATGGGCGGCCGCGGCGGCCGCAATTTCCCGACGTATGCCGATCTGATGGTCGCGACCGACGAAAGCGGCACGAACCGGAGCTACCTCGCGAACGAGGAGAACTTCGCGTTCATGAAGGCGCTCCAATCCCGCAACCTCCTTGTCCCCGTCGTCGGCAACTTTGCCGGTCCGAAAGCGATTCGGGCGGTGGCGGGATATCTGCGCGATCGCAGCGCCATCGTGCAGACCTTCTATCTCTCCAACGTCGAGCAGTACCTGCAGATGGACGGCCTCTGGCTCGACTTCTGCCGCAACGTCGCGACGCTGCCGATTGACGAAACCAGCCGCTTCATCCGCTCGGTGCGCAACAGCCAGTTCGGCTTTCCCGGCGGCCTCACCAACCAGCTTGGCCTGATCGGCGAGGAAGTGACGACGAACAGCTGCGGAATGTGAAAGGGCTCAGGGCTCAGGGCTCAGGGGCACGGCCGTGCCTCCGTATATACTCCCGCTCCATGTCCGACGCGGCTCATGGCTTCCGACATCACGTCATTTCCGCGCTGCCGTTTCTCGCGCTCGCACTCGCCGTGTTCCCGATGCGGCCCGTCGCGCAGCAGAACGCGCCCGCGCCGGCGTCGGCGCGCGCGATCAACGCGTCTTCGGACCCGCTGCTGTCGGTGTTCCGCTTTCGATCGATCGGTCCGGCGAGCATGGGCGGCCGCATCGACGACATCGCGGTCTCCGAGAGCGACCCGAACATCATCTACGTCGGCTACGCGGTGGGCGGCGTCTTCAAGTCGGAGAACAACGGCGTGTCGTTCACCCCGGTGTTCGAGACCTACGACACGGCGTCGATCGGCGACATCGCCATCCACCCGCGCGATCCCGACATCGTCTACGTCGGGACCGGCGAAGGGAACAACCGCCAGACCTCGTCGTTCGGCGACGGCATCTACAAGACGACCGACGGCGGCAAGACCTTCACGAACATCGGACTGAAAGACACGCAGACGATCGCGCGCATCGTGATCGATCCGAAGAACCCGGACACCGTGTACGTCGCGGCGCCCGGCCATCTGTTCGGGCCGGGCCCCGATCGCGGCATCTACAAAACGACCGACGGCGGCAGGACGTGGAACAAGGTGAAGTTCATCGACGATGACACGGGCTTCACCGACGTCGTGCTCGATCCGGTGAACACCAGCATCGTCTACGCGGCGAGCTATCAGCGGCGCCGCAGCGGATGCTGCTTCAATGGCGGCGGGCCGGGCAGCGGGATCTGGAAGAGTACGGATGCGGGGAAGTCGTGGACGCGCCTGAACGGCAACGGCCTGCCGCCCGGCACCTACGGCCGCATCGCGCTCGACGTGTCGCGATCCAACCCGAACATTGTCTACGCGCAGATCGAGGCGGGCGAACAGGCCACCCCCGAACGGGTGGGCGGTGTCGACACCGGTGCCGCGACGGAAGCGACACCGGCGGGCGCGGCGGCGGTCGGGGCAGCCGCGGGCGGCGCGCCGGCCGGCGGAC
>JABFWM010000532.1 GCA_013362195.1 Acidobacteriota bacterium | reverse complement strand
GCGATGACAGGCGTCGAGAAGGCGTTCTCGATGATCACGCAGGGCAGCGACGTCCTCGACAGCCTGATCGCCGGCGTCAACATCGTCGAACTGGATCCCGAAGAGACGAGCGTCGGCTACGGCGGGCTGCCGAACGCGGACGGCATCGTGCAGCTCGACTCGTGCTGCATGCACGGCCCGCGGCGGCGCGCCGGCGGCGTCGCGGCGCTCGAGGGCGTGCGCACGCCCTCGCTCGTCGCGCAGAAGGTGATGGACGACACCGATCATCACCTCATCGTCGGCAAGGGCGCCCAGGAGTTCGCGCGCAGCATGGGGTTCACGATCGAGGACGACCTCAACACCGAGCGCTCGCGCAAGGCGTGGATCGAGTGGAAGCGGCGGACCGACCCGCTGCACTACCTCGATCCGATCAAGCGCCAGGCCGCCGTCCGCCGCGTCGAGCTCGAGATGATGGCCGAGGGCTGGATCGATCCGAACCACTTCTACGGCACGATCAACTGCGACGGCATCAACGCGAAAGGGGAACTCTGCGGCGTGACGACCACGAGCGGGCTCGCGTGGAAGATTCCGGGCCGCGTCGGCGACTCGCCCATCCTCGGCGCCGGCCTGTATGTCGACAACGAGGTGGGCGCCGCCGGATCGACCGGCCGCGGCGAGGCGAACCTCTATAACCTCACGTCCTATCTGATCGTCGAGAACATGCGGCGGGGGATGCACCCGAAGGACGCCGGAATGGATGCGATGAAGCGCATCACAGCGAACACCGTCGAGAAGCGCCTGCAGCGGCCGGACGGGAATCCGAACTTCAACATCAACTTCTACGTCCTGAGCGCGCGCGGCGAGTACGCCGGCGTGACCCTGTACGCCGAGAACGGCGTCAGCTATGCCGTCTGCACCGAACACGGCGCGCAGACGCTCCCGTGCGACCCGCTGCTGCCGGGCAAGTCGACGGATTGAGACGGCTCACGGCTCAGGGCTCAAGGCCGTTTTTTCATCGCCTGCAATCACACTCCGGCTCAGTTCTTGCCCGTTCCCGCACACTTGCGCGCGGGGGGCGGGAGCGTCCTCGTCCCCGCCGCGCCGGGATCTCCTGAACAACTGACCGGTCCGGACAGACGGGGTGGCCCCGCGAAGGGGAGGAACGGTGCACACGCAGGCGCAGCCCGACGATCACGGTTTTGACGGACGGCTACCAAGTTTGAACGGTCGCGCGGCGGCCGGGGGGCCGGGCGCGCAGCCGCGCGCGCCGCTGAAACCGGCGCTGCATCCGGCCGCCGACTGGCTGCAGGCGCTCGCGCGGGCCGTGCAGCAGTTCCACACCTATCCGCCGACCAGTCCGATGTGTCAGCAGGCCGTCGAGGGATGCGTGCGCGCGCTGGCAGCCGCGGGTGACCGCTTCGAATTCCGGGTCGCGCCGCGCGATCTCATCGTCGACGATCAGCCGGTGGGGCGCGGGACGGTCGTCGAGATCGAGCTGGCGCGCCGATTACACCGTGCCGCCGTCGCGCAGGTCACGATCGAGCCGACCACCTCCGCGCGCGAGCTGGCGCGGTTCTGTGAAGATCTGATCCGGTGCAGCGACCGCTCCGCGGCCGGCGTGTCGCTGATCGACCGGCTGATGGAACACGGCATCGAGCGCGTCGCGCTGCGGCCGGCGTATCGTCCCGAAGTCTTGCCGATCCCGCCGGTGACCGCGCCGGTCGAGGATCTCGTGCGCTACGAGCGGGTCCGCCGCGACGAGCTGTTCGCGACATCCGGCCGCACCGATCATTTGTACCCGCCCGACAAGGGGTGGGTGCGCGTCGATCCGTCCGTGCCCTTCGACACGCTGTCGCTCGTCGATCTCGCGCTCGTCGCCGGCGATCCCGCGGCGCTCGCGGAGATGCTGACGCGGTTGACGGATGGCGACGCAACGGCCGGCGCCGCGCCGGGCGACGCGCTGTCGCAGCGCTTCAGCGACGTCGCGCTGCTGTTCTCGGCGATGGAGCCGCGGGTCGCGGGCGCGATGTTCGCGCGGCTCGCGCGAGCGGTGCTCGATCTGGAACCGGATCGCCGGCAGGCGCTGATGCGGCGCACCATCCTCCCGGGCCTGCTCGACGGGCGCATCGACGGGATGGTCCTCAAGGATTTTCCGGACCTCGACCTCG
>JABFWM010000687.1 GCA_013362195.1 Acidobacteriota bacterium | reverse complement strand
GAGGTGATCGGTCTCGTGCTGCAGCACGCGCGCGGTGAAGCCGCGGAAGCGCGCGTCGACGCGGCGTCCGGTCCGGTCGTAGGCCTTGACCTGGATCTCGCGCGCGCGCGGCACCTTGCCGCGAATGTCGGGAATGCTCAGGCATCCTTCCCAGTCTTCGTCGGCCGCGCTCCCCACCTTGGTGATCTCCGGGTTGATGAGCGCCATCAGCGGCACGCGCTCCTGGTCGCGATCCTCTTCGTCCTCGTCGGGGTCGAGGCCCGGCTCCGGCGAAAATCCCGCGACGAAGAGCCGCAGGGACACGTGGACCTGCGGCGCCGCCAGGCCGACCCCCTGATACTCGCGCATCGTCTCGAACATGTCGTCGATGAGCTGCTGGAACCGCGGCGAGTTGATGTCACCGGGATCGACGGCCTTGGCGCGCGCGCGCAGTACGGGATGCCCCATGCGCGCGACTTTCAGGATGGACATGACGATCGATTATTTCACAGCGTGTGAGCAGGCGACGACGACGGACGCCGCGTACGCCGCCGCGACCTGCAGACGCGCGGTAAGCTAAGGCGATGGACTACCGCTTCTGCCCGAAGTGCGGGGGCTCACTGGCGAAGCGGAGTCTGCGGCCGACCGACCCCGAACGGCTGGTCTGCGGCGCGTGCGACTTCGTCTTCTATCTCGATCCCAAGGTTGCGGTCGGCACGATCATCCGCACGCCGCTGTCGGAGCTCGTGCTCGTGCGCCGCGCGATCGAACCGGGGTACGGCCTGTGGGTGTTCCCGGGCGGCTACGTCGATCGCGGCGAGGAGCTCGGCGCCGCCGCGATCCGGGAAGCGCGTGAAGAGTCGGGCCTCGACGTCGCGCTCGACGGCCTCGTCAACGTGTATTCCTACGCCGGCAGCGCGCCGATCATTGTCGTCTATGCCGCCACGATTGTCGGCGGCACGTTGTGCGCCGACGACGAATGCCTCGACGCGCGGCTGTTCCGGCCCGACGAGATCCCGTGGGACGCGCTCGCCTTTCGCAGTACCGGCGAAGCGCTGCGCGACTACCTGCGCGGCATGCGCCTCTCGTCGGTCGGGTAATCGAGCGACGGATCAGCGCGCGAGCTCGTCCGCCGACTTGACGCCGTAGAACGAGTACCACGGCCGCGCCGTCTGGAGACGCGCGTTGACGTTGTCGATGTTCTTCACGCCTTCGTTCTCGAGCCACTGCCGGAACGCCGACGCCCCCTGCTTCCCGTAGACCGGAATGCCGTCCTTCCAGGTCGCGCGGCCGCACAGCACGCCCGAGAACGGCACGTTCGCGTCGCTGGCGAGCTCGAGCGTCTCGGTGAATTCCGCGTTGCTGACGCCGGCCGACAGATAGATGAACGGCTTGCCGGCCGCGTCGGCGGCGCGCTTGAACGCGTCGGCCGCATCTTTCTTCGTGTACGCCTTCGTGCCCCCGAACGCGCGCGTGCCCTCGACGTACTTCATGTTGACGGGCACTTCGACCTTCAGCACGTCCACGCCGTAGCGGTCCTGCGCGAATTCCTTCATGCTCCGGATGACGATGTCGGGCTTTTTGGCGGCGTAGCCCGATCCCTTCTCGTCGGCGCCTTCTTCATAACCGATCAATTCGAGGAAGAACGGGATGTCGTTGGCGCGGCACTCGTCGCCGATCCGCTCGACCCAGGCGTGCTTGTGCTCGTTGATCGACTTCGGATCGTCGGGCGCGTAATAGAGCAGGATCTTGATGCTGTCGGCGCCGGCCGCCTTCAGCCGGCGCACCGACCACTCGTCGAGCAGGTCGGGCAAGCGTCCCGGCGTCTGGGCGTCGTAGCCGGTCTTCTCGTAGGCCATCAACAGGCCGGCGTTCTTCGCGCGGCGCTTGCTGGCGGGAAGGCCCCACTCCGGGTCGAGCAGAATGGCGCTGGCGTGCGGCGTCAGCACTTCGGTGACGAGCGACTTGAACTCTTCGAGGTCCTTGTCGGAGACGTCGGCGCCGCGCTCCTTGGCGAGCGCCTTCTTCAGCGAGCCGCGCTGATCCATGGCGGCCGCGGCGATCACGCCGCGATCGTTCGAAACGGCTTTCATGCCGGAGAGCTTCCCTGGTGTGATTTTCACGTCCTTCACTCCTCGCGTCTGTACAGCCCGTCATTGTACATCGAGCGCCGCGCCACGCGCGCGAGGATGCGGCGGGGCCGCGCCAGCAATCGCGGCGGCGCGAAGCGAAGGATCGATCCGGACGACAACTCTGATACTGTGCGCAGGTTTGCCTGCGAAGACAGTCGAGGTGCTATGAGAGTGCTTGCCGTTCGTGTGCTGATGATCACGGCGCTGTCCGCGGCGGCGGCGTCCACTGCGGCCGCCGATGCCGTGACCGCCTGGAACATCGAAGCGCTCAACGCGATCCGCGTCGAGCGAACGCCGCCGCCGATCGCGTCGCGGGCGCTGGCGATCATTCACCTGGCGATCTACGACGCGGTCAACGGCATCGAGCGTACCCATGCGCCGTACCGGGTGGCGAGCGACGGCCCCGCGAGCGCGTCGCCCGCGGCCGCGGCAATCGTCGCCGCGCAGCGCACGTTCTCCGCGCTGTTCCCGTCGCGCCTCGCCGCCGCGGACGCGTTGTCGGCGGCGCTGCTCGCGTCGATCGCTGACGGTCCGCAGAAGCAGGCGGGAATGGCGTGGGGAGATTCGGTCGCACGCCAGATCCTCGCGTCGCGCGCCGGGGACGGCCTGGATGCGCTGCTCGCGCCGCCGATCCGCAGCGGCCCGGGCGCCTGGCAGCCGACGCCGCCCGGCCTCGTGCCGTACCTGCTGCCGCAGTGGGCGATCGTGACGCCGTTCGCGATGCCGGTCAGCTCGTCGAACCGCCCGGCGGGACCTCCCGCGCTCGATTCCGCGCGATACGCGCGCGAGTACAACGAAGTGAAGGCGCTCGGCGCGGCGATCGGATCGACGCGGACGCCCGAGCAGGACCTCATCGCGCTGTTCTGGGCCGACGGCGCCGGCACGGAAACGCCGCCAGGGCACTGGAACACCATCGCGCGCGGCGTGGCCGGGCGCGCCGGCCAGACGCTCGCCGAGAACGCACGGCTGTTCGCGCTCCTCAACCTCGCCATGGCCGACGCGGCGATCTGCGCGTGGGACGCGAAGTACGCCTACGATTTCTGGCGTCCGGTGACGGCGATCCGCAACGGCGACACGGATGGCAATCCCGCGACCGCCGGCGACCCGGCGTGGAGCTCGTTCATCGACACGCCGCCGTTTCCCGACTACGTGTCGGGCCACAGCACCTTCAGCGGCGCGGCCGCGACGGTGCTGGCCGCCTTCTACGGCACCGACGACATCGCGTTCACGACCGCGTCCGACTTCCTGCCCGGCGTGCAGCGGACGTTCGCGAGCTTCTCGGCCGCCGCGCGCGAAGCCGCACTCAGCCGCCTGTACGGCGGGATCCATTTCAGGTCGGCGAACGAGGACGGCATGGCTGCCGGCGTCTCGATCGGCACGTTCGTGTTCGAACGCCTCCTGCTGCCGAAGGGGAATCGATCCAGGCACTGATCGCTACGCGAGCAGTCGCGGATGACAGCGCAGCGTGCCGGGTGCAGAACTGGTGAGGCGGCGGAACTCGGGATGGCGCTGATTGATGAGGACGTTCCGCTCCAGGCCGGGAGCGGCCAGCGACGGCACGAACAGGATCAACGAGCGCCGCTCGTCGTACCACTCGTTGCCGAACCGGCGGCTCGCGGATTTGTCGTCGGCGTCCCAGCCTCGCAGGTCGTCCGGGTCGAGCTCCTCGACGGTGACACTGGAGGGAATCTCGATCCGGATGTACCGCAGCGTTCGCGGAAGGCGGATGCTGTTGATCTGCGCGGCTTTCTCGAGGAGCGCCGTCGCATAGTGTTCCGCGGCATAAATGACGTAGCGCCCCCGCCCGTTCCACCGCGCATCGTCACTCGCCGCGGCGCCGCTGCCGTCGAACAGCGGATGCGACGCCGAGCCGATCCGGAAGGCCACCACCTACAGCGACAGCCCGTGCTCGATGTCTTGAACGAGACGTTCGACGCGCCGCGCGCCAAGCTCGGTCCGGGCCGCGTGCACGGGCGTGTCGCCGTCCAGAAGCGGGTGGGGACGATTGAGAAAGGCCTTCGATTCCCGTTCGTCGTCCCACAAGGCCTCGGTCAGCGCGATCACACGGGCCAGGCGCTCCGTGCGCTGGCTCTCGTCGAGAGAGAGCTTCGAGCGGCGCTTGAAGGTCGCGGAGGGGACGACGTCGTAGACGAACGCATTGACGGACGCGCCCGGTTCGACCAACCGGCGCGCGACGAGCTGAAGGGATCGCTTCGGGAGGCCCGCGCGGACGACGCGATCGAGATCGCCCCAGGTCCGCACCCGCACATGGAAGACGGCGCGGCCGCCGAGCACGTCGGCGACACGTTCGACGATGTCGACGGCAGTCCGGGCAGGCATCAGTTGAGCCTCACTTTCAGCTCACATGATACCACGGCGCCTGGCCCGTGGCGCTCATCACGCGCCGGCGCGCGGAACGGCCATGCGCGCGCTCAGGCGGGCGCGAGCCGCGTCCGCCGGAAGACGAGCAGGTGCAGGATGCGATCGAGCCCGGCGAACAGGCCGCTGCGCGTGACGAGGATCACGACGAGCGCGGAGATCTCGACGAGGTTCTTGTTGACGATCAGGTAACTGCCTTCGCTCGGGATCGAATAGAAGTAGCCGACGAACGGCGGGTTGCACAGGTAGAAGAGCAGGATGAAGGCGATCCCGCCGGCCGCGGCCAGCCGCGTGAAGAGACCGAGGATCAGCAGCACGCCGACGATCGTCAGCCCGTACATCGTGATCTGGTTCGCCTGATCGAGCAGCTGCGGGTTCCCGGCGATCCAGTGAAACAGGCCCGAGAACGGTCCGCGCGACACTCTCAGGTAGCCGGCCGCCGACCACGACGGCGACGTCAGCTTCGCGAGGCCCTCGTAGAGGACATGCCAGCCGACGACGACCCGCAGCACCGTAATCGCGATCATACCCGACCGCGAAGTCTTCCACTCGTCCATGTGCGCGCTCCCTCGAGATCGATCCGGCCCGCCGCTACGCCTTGAAGTCCTGCGGATTGAACGACAGCCGCGACTTCGCCTCGATGGCTTCGTTCACCTTGAGCACCGCGACCGCCGTTTCGTATGCGACCTCGGCCGGGCAATTCAGCCTGGCCTGGCCGCGAACCGCGTCGAAGAAGTTCTGGAGGTGCGGCTGGTGGTAGGGGTCGCGCAGCGTCACGGGCACGGTGTGCTGATCGGGCGCGACCGATTCACGCACGTCGGCGATCGCGCCGCTGTCGCTCTTCGCCCGGGTTTCCTGCTCTTTCGGCGCGCTGACGTAGCCCTTCTGCACCCACTCGTCCCAGGAGGGCGCGTTCGGGTCGCGGTACAACTGTCCCGCGTAGTTCACCTCGGACTCCGAGATGAGCAGCGTCCCCTGATCGCCCATGAAGTTCTCGAAATAGCCCTGGCTGCCGTTGGTCGTCTGGGTCTGGTAGTAGGCCTTCGCGGGCCCAAGCGGCGTGTCGAAGTCGTAGACCGCCATCACCGTGTCGTACCACTCGTGCGTCTTCGGGTCGTAGTACAGGTTGCCGCCGCTCGCCATCACGTGCGACGGGTTGGCGCCGAGGAACCAGCCGTAGATGTCGATCTGGTGCGATCCGAGGTCGACGATCGGCCCGCCGCCCTTGCCCTTGTACCAGCGCCAGTTGCGGAACTGGTGCATGTTCTTGAAGCCGTAATGCGCCAGCCGCGCGTCGGAGATGACGTAGCGGTCCGGCGCGCCGAGGTCGGGCGTGACGCCGCGGTTCCACTGGCCGTAGACGGTGACGATGCGGCCGAGCATCTTCGCTTCCTGGATGATCTTGTCGTAGCAGTGGAGATACCGCGGGTTGGAGCGGCGCTGGTGCCCGATCTGCAGCAGCTTGCCGGTCTCGCGCTGCGCCGCGACCATCGCGCGTGCGCCCTCGAGCGTGTTCGACATCTCCTTTTCGCAGTAGACGTGCTTGCCGGCCTTGAGGCAATCGACGGTGTGCTGCGAATGCCAGAAGTCGGGCGTCGCGATGATCACCGCGTCGAGCTCTTTCTCCTTGTCGAGCATCTCGCGGTAGTCTTCGTAGGCGTTCGGCTCGTGCTTGAAGCGCTTCAGACTGTTGACGACCCGCTTCTGGTTGTATTCGGTCCAGATGTCGCACACGGCGCGGAAGCGGAGCCCGTGGATGCGGAGCATCGCATCGGTGAGCACCTGCCCCTGCGCGCCGGCGCCGAGCAGCGCGATGTTGATCTCGCGCAGCCCTTCGGGCGCTTTCGCGGCGGCGGCGATCTCGTCGACTTTCGCCTGCTGATAGCGGCGCTGCTTCTCCCACGCGTAGCCGAAGAGGCCGAGGGCCGGGACCGTCGAGAGTCCCTTCAGCACTTCGCGGCGCCCGAGTTTCCTCGGTTCGTCCGGCGCCGCCTGGGTCTTCGGTGCGCCCGTCCCGTCCTCGCCCGCCATGGTCGTCTCCTGCTCTGTCGCGCGACGTCTTGCCTCGCACGACGCGGGAAGTATACCCGCCTCGCTGCTTCGGTGCACTTGCGTCCAGCGAATCGGCGGGTCTGAAGACCCGCCCTACATAACAACGAGGAGGGTTGTAGGGCGCCTCTTTAGAGGCGCCGTGCCGAGGCGGCGAAATGCACCAGGCCCGCGTCCTCCAGGATCCACGCCTCGAGACCGGGACTGCTCCGGCAGATCGCCTCGACCTGATCGCGATCGAGGAGCATGAAGGCGGTCGTGAGCGCGTCGGCGACGGTGGCGGCGGCGGCGCGCGGTTCATCGGCGTCGCGATCGCTCGCGGAGGCGCGCGGACGCGGCAGCGTCACCCATGCCGCGAGACGGCCGCGGACCGGCGCACCGGTGCGCGGATCGAGGATGTGATCGCCCTTGCGCAGCCCCGACGCGCTCAGCGCCGTCTGGCGCGCCGAGAGCCGCTCGAGCACGCGCGACGGCGTGCGCGGGTCGCTCAGCGTGAGCGGCCAGCCCTCGAGATCCGGCGGCGGTTCGAGCGCGAGCACCGAACTGAAGCCGCCGTGCACCAGCGCGACCTCGAGGTCCCACTCCTCGAGCAGCTCCGCCATCAGATCGACGGCGTATCCCTTTCCAATCCCTCCCAGATCCACTCTCACGCCCTGCGCCGTCGCTCGTACCGTCGATTCGTCGGGATCGAATGCCAGCGCTGGCAGTCCGGTGCCAATCGAGACGTCGAAGGCGCCGCCGGTGAGATCGAACATGTGCCGCGCGATCAGGAGGCACTCGAGCGTGGAGGGCGTGACCCGCGTGCGCTCGCCCGGCCCGAGATGATTGATCCGCGTGATGTCGCTGTTGGGAAGGAAGCGGCTCAACTCGCGTTCGAGCCGATCGACGAGATCGAACGCCGCCTGGGCGGCCTGCGCGGCGTACTGCGGATCGCGGTGAACGGCGTAGACCTCGTACACCGTCGCCATCGCTTCGTGAGAAAAGCGGCGCACGTCGCGAAGCTCGCGCGGCCGATCGAGCGCGACGCCGCCGTCGATGTCGGGAGTGCGGTGCGGGGGATCGGGTGTCAGGCTGCGGCCCTCGAGGGCGTCGGGCGTGGATGCCCGGCTTGCTCCGTCTTGCTCGTGCGAAAGGGGGACACTCACAGTTACCGTCGTCGGCGAGTCGGAAGGGGGACACTCACAGTTACCGTCGTCGGCGAGTCGGAAGTGTGAGTGTCCCCCTTCCGACCAGACGCGAAACTGTGAGCGTCCCACTTTCGCTCTACGTCAGCGACCAGCCCTGGCGGTAGCTGTGCACGACGTACTGATTGGCCTCGGGCACGTTCGTGACCTTCATGTTCGGCGCGTCCCACAGCAGGCGCGTGCCGGGGAAGCGCAGCGCCACGTTGCCCAGCAGCACGGTCTCCGTGAACGGTCCGGCGTACTCGAAGTCCGACACCGCCTTGCCGTGACTGCGGATGGCGTCGAGCCAGTTCTTTTCGTGGCCGTCGCGTCCGCCCGGCACGCGCGGCAGCGTCTTGGCCGGGCGTTCGCTGAACGACGCCATGAACGTCTCGGGAATCAGGCGCGGACTCTCGGAGTAGGTCTCGCACCACATCTTGCCCTTGTCGCCGATGAAGATCGTCCCCGATTCCGGCAGCTTCCGCTCCGGCTCGAGATCCGCGGGACGCTCGGGCAGCAGGCCGCCGTCATACCAGTGCAGCTTGACCGGCGGAAGGGTGCCGCGCTCCGGGAAGGTGAGATGGAT
>JABFWM010000499.1 GCA_013362195.1 Acidobacteriota bacterium | reverse complement strand
ACGTCTGGGTGGCGCGCCGGCGCGAGGCGTGGGGCCACTGACACCGGAGATACAATCGTCACCTTGCACGCTACGGGTCCTGTCGCGGCGCTGCAGCGCCGCCCGAAATTCCTGGTGATCGCCTTCACCGCGACGATCTTCGTGTTGGTCGTCGCGATGGAAGCGAATCAGCTGAGCGTGACGCACCGGCGGGCGCTCGAAGGGACCAGGGCGCGCGCGGAAAATCTGGCGTTCGTCCTGTCGGAGTACGTCCGCGACTCGTTCGCGGTCGCCGATCAGTCGCTGCGCCAACTGAGCGTCCATGCGCGGCGGGTCGGCGGGCCCGCGGCCAGCGCGGAGGCGTGGGATCCGATCCTCGCCGCCGCGAAAGCGGCGCTGCCCGGCGGCGGCTCCCTGACGGTGACCGATGCTGCGGGCCGGATCCTCCACTCCACGCAGCCGGCGATCATCGGCGCCTCGCGCCGCGACAACTACGTCTTCAAGCAGCTCGCCGCGCTCGACCGCGACGTGCTGGTCGTCGATCGCCCGTTTCTGTCCGTCGTCCAACCGACTCAGTACCTCATTCCCATCGGGCGGCGCCTGACCGGCGCCGACGGCGCGTTCGCCGGTACCGTCGTCGCGGTGATCCTGCCCGAGCGCTATCGGGAGTTCTTCCGGACAGTCGACGTCGGGCTCCGGGGCACCACGTGGGTGCTGCACCCCGACGGTGTCGTGCTGTTCCGCGAGCCTTCCGAGAAGAACCCGATCAACGAGACCGCCACCGACAATCCGATCCTGCAGGCAGCGCGGTCCGCGGCGCGCGGGGTGATCGAACGGCCGCTGCAAGCCAATGGACCGTCCTTCATCAGCGCCTATCGCACAATCGACTCCCCGCCGCTCGTCGTCGGGGTGTCCATCAGCCGCGACGAGGTGCTCGCGGACTGGGAGCGTCAGGCGCGCTCGTCGGCGCTGGCGCTCGGCGCCCTCGCGCTCACTGTCGCCGGCATGGTGGTCGTGGTGTTTCGCGAAATGACCGCGCGCGGCAAGGCCGAGCAGGAACTCATGGACGTGCAGCGGGTCGAATCCGACCGGCTGCGCGCGGCGAACGAACGGCTGGAAGAAGCGCTCCAGAAGGAGCAACGGGCGCGGCGCGAAACGGAAGCGGCCAGCTACCTGAAGGACGAGTTCCTGATGACCGTCTCGCACGAGCTGCGCACGCCGCTGACGGCGATCTACGGCTGGGTGCGCGTGCTCACGGGCAAGGAGATGTCACGCGAGGAGCAGCTGCGGGCACTGGGCGCGGTCGAGCGGAATGCCGTCGCGCAGACGCGGCTCATCGACGACCTGCTCGACGTGTCCCGCACCATCAGCGGCAAACTGCGCATCGAGGCGAGGCCCGTCGATCTTGCGGGCGTGATCCATCGCGCGCTCGAGACGCTGTGGCCGGCCGTCTCCGCCAGGTCCATCACGTTCACCTCGCACGTCGCGCCGGATCTCGACCCGATCGTCGGCGACCCGGACCGCCTCCAGCAGGTGCTGTGGAATCTGCTGTCGAATGCCATCAAGTTCACGCCGGAGGGCGGCACGGTCGAACTGACCGCGGAGCGTGTGGGCACGCACATCGAGATCGCGGTCCGCGATAGCGGCGCGGGCATTCCGGCGGAGTTTCTGCCGCACGTCTTCGATCGCTTCCGGCAGGGCGATGCAGGGGTGCGGCGGCGGTACGGCGGGCTCGGGCTCGGCCTGGCGATCGTGCGGCACCTGGTGGAACTGCACGGTGGTACCGTGGCCGCCGAAAGCGCGGGAGAAGGACAGGGGGCGACGTTTCGCGTATGGCTGCCGGTCCCGCAGGCCGGCCTGGATGCGACGGCCGGCACGCCGGCCGACGAAAACTCCGCGGCATCCAGTTGAAGAGACGCGCAGCTTCCCTTCGCCAGAGCGGGCAATACGCCGCGGACGTTCGAGGAAGGCAGCCGGGGAGCGCGGACCGGGAGTGGGTCAGGTTTCGAGGTAGGCGGCAAAGGCGGGAGCGCAAAGCGTAGGCCATACCGCGCCGCACGCTTTGCACTGCCGCCACTCGAAGTGCGTGCCTTCACCGACGTGCATGTCGCCTGCCTCGCATGCGCACCGACGCACCGGCACCCAATCTTCGAGCCTCCGCCCTCCGCGCGAGACGGCCCGCCGTTGTACTTTTCTCCGCTCGACGAAGGTCATAGATGACCTTCGCCATAGCAAGGCCTCCGCCAGCGCGAATTTGCTGAGCAAATTCGCAAAACGCCGGCTTCGGCGGGTCCGCGCCGCGGACAACGGATTGGCCGAATGACCTCACGAACGTCGTCCTCGCAGGGCGATGGTTCAGCCGACCAGCTAATTTTTCGCCTGGTGTGTATCGGGCCCGAGCGCACTCGGCCCCGCGATCCAGCGGAGCGCCGACCGCAACGCGTCGTACATGCGGTCGCGCGCGCCGCCGAAGCTGTGATTCCGCGCGTCGACGCTCACCAGCCGTCGCTGCGCCGTGTCCGGCCCGAACAACGCGCGCGCGGCCGCCGCCGGCAGGTAATTGTCGCGCGTCGACTGAATCACCGCGAGCGGCAGGTCCTCCAGCCGCGAGAGGTACTCGTAGACGTCGACGATCACTCGACGCGGCGCACCTTCATGCGCCAGCCGCCGGTACCATTGCACGTACTCCTCCTCCTGCGTCAGCGCGACGGCGACGACGCCGGCGACCTCGCCCCGAAGCGCGCCGGCGCCGGCGGCCACGACCGACAGCCCTGCGCCGCGGGACACGCCAACCAGCACCACGGGATGCGCCCGATCCATCCCCAGCGTCTGACGCGCCGCATCGATGATGCGGCCGTAGTCGGATGCCAGCCGTCCCGGCGTGGTCGCCTCCGTCGATCGGCCAAGGTGTGTGACGTAATCGTGGGCGTCGAAGGCGACGATGGGATAACCCCAGGCGACGAGATGGCGGTAGGTCGCGAGATCCTTCCGATGCATGCCGCCGTCGCCGGTGGCGAACACGATCAGCGGCTGGCCGATCCCGTCCGCAGCCGCCGGGGCGTTCGCGAAATGCAGCCGCAGGGCGTGCGCATTGAGGGTCAGCACGCGGTCCGGAATGGAGGGACGCGGGTTTGCCGCGCACGCCGAGACCAGGCAGGCCATCGCGATCGCCGCTGGAAGGCGACCTTTACGCGTGCCCAACGGTTGCGAGCCTGCCTTCCCGGGTCTGCCCTGGCGCATCACGCCCCGGCCGCAAGGCGCTGCCCCAACTGCCCGCGATGAGCGCGCTGACGTTGGCCAGCGCGATCGGCCACTCGCCCGCGCGTTGATACGCGAGATACCGGGGCACCCAGTCGGGATCGAATTTCTGCTTGTAGAAGCGGACGCCTTGAAAGTTGTACCAGGCCTCGCCGCGGCGGAAGAACAGGCCGGCGAGCCGTTCGCGCCCGTGCGCGCCGCGCTGCGCGCCCACCGAGGCGAGCGGCGCCATCCCGAGATTGAACGTGCGATAGCCCTCGCGCTTGCCATGCAGCAGCAGCGAGGTGATGAGAAAGTCCATCACGCTCGGACCGCCGGTCCGGTAGCGCATCAAGTCGATCGAGAGTTCCTCGCGGTGCGGGTCCTCGAGCAGATTGGCGAATCCGACGATGCGGCCGTCCGCTCCCGCCTCTTCGACGAGCGCACACCGGCATCGGCGGATGTACGCCGGGTCGAAGTAGCCGATCGAAAACTGCCGCTCCACCACCTGCTTGGCCGCGAGCCATTCCGCGGAAATCTCCTCGAGTTCCCCCATCCGCGCGTCGACGTCGGCCGTCTCCGCGATGCGGAAGGCGAGGCCGTCGCGCTCGGCGCGGCGGAGAATCTGACGCGTCATCTTGCCGGCGTGTCCCTCGGTCGTGACGCGATCCAGACGCACGTGCGCCTCCTCGCCAAGCTTGAACAGGTGGTAGCCGCGATCGTGGAGCAGCGGAATCCAGTCGACCGAGATCTGATAGAACAGCGGACGGCGATCGAGCTCCGCCGCGAAGGCGAACAGCGCGTCGACGAACGCGTTGCGATCCGCGGCCGATCGGACCATCGGATCCGAGAAGACCGCGAGATACGGCCCGATGGTTCGATAGAGGCAGAAGCCGCGGTCCGCGAAGAAGAAGACCGACTTGTCGCCCACCGCTACCATCATCGGCGTCGTCCCGCGGCCGTATGCCGCGTGCGCCTGCAGCGTGCCCGCGATCACCTCGTCGCCGGGCGGAGTGAAGCGCACCGGCGTCCGGAGCATCACGTACAGGCCTCCAACCGCGACGGCGAGCACCATGGACGCCGCGCTTCGCAGAAAGCGCGCCGACTGCAAGTGGTAGCCCATCGCGGTCCAGCGTTCGAGGGCTGCGGAACTGAGATGATGCGAGAACGTCCCGAATAGCAGGAACAGGAGCAGCGCCGCGAAGCCGAGGCCGAGATCGGCCCACTCGAGCCAGTCGCCGCTGCTGGCGCGGTCGAAGAGCCCGGCCTGCGACCATGCCGCGATCGCGACCGTTCCAAGCGCGATCGTCTCTTCCCAGTCCAGTCCCTTGAGGATGGACGCGAAGCCCGCGAGCAGGAGCAGCGCGAGCGTCGCTTGATATGCCGCCCGGTAGCCGCGCGCCAGGCCGCGCGCGAGCACCAGCAGCAGCAGGCCCGCGAGCGCTGCCGTGAGCTGCCCGGCCTCGACGACAGGCAGCGGCACGTGCTGCTCGAGCAGCAGCAAGCGCGCGTGCAGCGCGGGCGACGCGCTGCTCAGCACGATCAGCAGGCCCGCGCCGCCCACCAGGCTGGCAATGATGCGCCGCGCCACGTCGATGCGCCGCGAGGATTGCCGGGTGGCCCATGACAGCAGCACCAGCGACGCGGTGAACCACGGCGCGATGTAGTAGATGAAGCGGTACGCGGTCAGCGCCGCCGTGCTGATGCTCTGGTTGATCGGGAGCCGCGCGATCCAGAAGGCGTCGCTGCTGCCGAAGCCGCCCGGAATCAGGCTGACCAGCCCGATGACCTGCCCGTAAAAGAAGGTGTCGACCACGCGCAGCAACGGGGCGCCCGCGTTCGTTGCACGGATGCAGGCCACGAACGTGGCGGCGGCGAGCAGCCAGTCCGTCCAGCCGACCAGCGCGAGCTCGATCGTCCGCGTCGCGCTCGCGGCCGGACCGCCGAAGCGATCGGTCCGCCGCGCAATCGCTCGTCCCGCCCAGGCCGCAACCACAGCGAACGCGAGCGCTTCCAGCGCGACCGCGATCGTGCCGCCACCCGTCCAGGCCGTGAACAGGCCGGCGATGGTCCAGCCCGCGAGCCCGGAGGTGAACGCGATGACGACCGACACGATGCCGGTCTGGAGCTCCGAGATGTCGTCGACCCGCGTTCGATACAGCCACAAGCGGATGGCCGGCCCGGCGAGCGGTCCGAGCGTGAGGAAGTTGCTCCACGCGAACGCGACGGCGCCGAACCGCCAGCGTTCGATCGGCCGTGTCCGGGTCTGGCGGAACGCGAGCACGTCGTACAAGCCCATGACGGCAATGCTTCCGATCGTCAGGATGCCGGCAATCGTCAGCCAGTCCGCGTCCAGACTGTGCAGCGCGGCGCGCACGTCGCGCGTGTGGATCGCGCGGAGCGCGTGCCAGGAGAGCGCCAGCACCACCGCGAGCAGCGCGAACCCCCAGAGTGTCGACGCATGGGCGACGATCCACTGCCACGCCGCGCCGGCGCGCCCGGCACTGAGACGATGCGAACGCGAGTCGCTGGTCACGTGCGTCCTTTGGTGCGAAGGATCTGATCGATCCAGGCCAGACCGGCGAAGTAGGCGGCGCGCAGTTCCGGACGTCGATCGGTGAACCGGTGATTGCCGGCGTCAATCAGCGTGAGCTGCTTGGGCTCGCGCGCGGTCGCCAGAAACCGCGCGTAGTCCGCGGGCGAGACGTATTCGTCCCGCTTCGATTGAATCATGAACAGCGGCAGCGGTGAGACCGACGCGATCACGTCGTTGGGCGCGAACGACGGCTCGTCGGCATCGCGCTTCGTGATCCACGCGCTGATGTCCGTCCACCGCCACGCCAGCTCCGCGCTCGGCGGAAGGCCCATCGTGATCACGCCGTCGATCCAGTTGTGGTTGCGGGCGTCCGACGCCGCGAGCACCGCCAGTGCCGCCCCCTCCGACACACCCGAGACGATCAGCGGCCGCGTGAGGAGGCGCTGCGCCGTCAAGACGTCGGCGATCGCGTGGAAATCGCCGCGCACGTCCGACACTTCGACGTGTGACTTCCCCGAGGTGAAGGCGGCCAGATACTGGCGGACGTTGACGCCGACGACGCGGTAGCCCTCGGACGAGAGCTCCTCCGCCATCGTGACGGCCAGGCCAACCCATCCAACGTCGCCGCTGCCCATGACGACCGTCGCACGCGGCGCGCCTTGACGGGGTTCGTAGACCGCCAGCGTCACCGTGCGGTTGCGGATCGAGACGTCGAGCTTCTGGTACGGGGTCGCGTCGGCTGCCGCAGGCAACGCCATGACGACAAGCCACAGGGCGACGACACTCCTGATGGGCATGGGTGGGTCTTCCCGCCTGCGTGGCGGAAGACGGGGGGCTGCTCTGATGATACGCGAGGAGGGCTGATTACGGATCGCAGGACGGGGCGATCAAAGAGGCGCAAGGCCGCACAGCGGCGCCGGAGCCATGCACGTCAGCGGTTCGCGGCGCGGTGTCGCGCGATATCGCCGGCGGCGCGGGCGCGCTCGGTGTTGACCTGCCCGTTGAATCGGCCGCCCTCTTTCAGCGCAAACTTGCCGGTAATGAGGTTCGCTTCGACGACCGCGGTCGGGCGAATCTCGACGGCGTCCGCCGTAATGTGCCCTTCGAGCCGGCCCAGGACGGTCACGGCCCGGGCAGAGACATTGGCTCTGATCTGCGACTGCGGCCCTGTGGTGAGTCGATGGCCGCGCAGCTCGATGGCGCCCTCGAAGCTGCCATCAATCGTCAGGTCCTCGTCGGCCGTCAGTTCGCCCTTGATGCGGAGGTTCATGCATTCACTGTCGGGCAGATGGCGCGAGCGGTGCAAGCACGACCGTAGCTCGTCGCGCACCGTCATCGAGTTTGCTGCGGCTTCGCCGTCCGTCGTCTCCGGCGCGCACGTCCTGCAATCGACCCGACGTGGTATCGTTCGCGCCGCAGGAGGGCGCGATGCAAGGGAGGGCGGAGCCGTCGGAACGTGAGAAACAGCGCGAGCAGCTCTACGCCCTCCGCATGCTGATCGAAGAAGCGCTGCGCGACTCCAACGAGCTCCACCATCGGATCCGCGAGATCCAGCTGCGCGTCGCGCAGCTCAGTGCCTGGGTGGAACGGGGAGATCTGGGCGGGTTCGCCAACGTCCGGTGAGCGTTCAGCCCGCCCGCATTGCCCGCGGCGCGAAGCTCTGAAGCGCGTGGGGCTCGTCGTCGAACACGTCCAGCACGGAATCGAGCTGGGTGATCTGCAGCACGCGGCGCGCGCACGCGCTCGGACGCATCACCTTCAAGGTGCCGCCGCGGCGCGTGAGGTGCAGGTACATTTCGACCAGCGATCCAATCCCGCCGCTGTCGACATACGTCACGTCGGCCAGGTCCACGAGCAGCCGCCGCCCCCCGGCGGCAGTGAATGCCTTGACCTGGTCGCGAAAGATCCGATCCCCTTCGTCGAACACCAGATGTCCATTCAGCTCGAACACCGCAATGCCGGCGGCGACGCGCTGGACGATGCGCAGAGGCACTGACATTCGCACCTCCCGGTGGGCCTGATGGGCGGGTCCGTTTACCACGGGGAATACCGGCGAGTATACCTCCAGGGACGCGATGGCTGGCGCGGGATTTACGGAATGAAACCTCCCTGGAGGAAGAACACGATGCCTCAGCCGCGCGCCCGCGCCGGAAAATGGGTGGAATTCAGCTGACGCGAGTGGCGTCGTTCTTGCCCGTGCGGTCGTCGCATGTCGCTCGAGACCGCATTCGGCCGCGCGCTCGCCGTCGGGGTGCACCCCGTGCTCGCCTGGCGCGTGCTCCCCGCGGGCGGCCGGGTCGCGATCGTAGCCGGATACTTCGGCGCCGCCTACCTCGGCGTGCTCGCGGCGCTGCTGGCGCTCCGGTAATTCCTTGACTTGCATCGTGGCGGGGTGCATGCTGGCGCCAACTCGCCTTCGGTCAGGAGGCTTTGTGGATACGCCACCGGACTGACGAAGGGCTCGCGAGGTTCTGACGCAACTTCGGCCGCGCGGCTTCCGGATCCTTCCGGCGCACACGGTCCCAACCATTCCAGCGACAGGACCTCGCGAACCCGGTTTCTTCCTCGATC
>JABFWM010000222.1 GCA_013362195.1 Acidobacteriota bacterium | reverse complement strand
GACGTTGAGCGCCATCCGCCCGGACTGCAGCCGCGACAGGTCCAGCAGGTCCTCGACGAGGCGAAGCTGGCGCGTAGCGTTGTCGTGCACGGATTGCAGCGCGCGCTTCGCGGTCGCTTCGTCGAGCGTTCCCGCCTGCAGCATCGATGTCCAGCCGAGGATCGCGTTCAGCGGCGTGCGCAGGTCGTGCGACACGATCGAGACGAACTCGTCCTTGAGGCGGTTGGCGGTCTCGGCGTCGGCGCGGGCGCGCTGCGCCGCCTCGTAGGAGCGCGCGCGATCGAGCGCCTGCGCACAATGCTGCTCGACCGATCGGAGCAGCGCGCGGTACTCGTCGTCGAAATTGACGGGGGCCGTGAAGTGGAAGGCGAGCACGCCAACGGGCGCGGCGTCGACGAGGAGCGGCAGCGTGGCCGACGAGGCATACCCGCCGTCGGCAGCGATGGCCGCCGAGCGGCTGAAGCGTTCCTGCCACTCGTCGAACGACGAGATGAAGACCGGCTCGCGCGTCTCGACCACCTCCGTCGCGCACAGGCCCGGCTCGAGCGGAATGCGCGCCTCGGGCGCGTCCGCACGCGGCACGTCGGAATACAGGATCTCGAATCCGCTCCGCGCGACCAGCAGCACTTCCCCGCCGGCCGCGCCGAGCACGTTGCAGCCATGCTGCACGACGGCGCGCGCGACCGCGTCGACCGTGACCGCCTCCGACAGCGCCGCGGCCAGGCTGTGAAGACGGCTCGTCCGCGCCGCGAGCGTCCGATACCGCGTTTCGCTGGTGCGCAGCGCACGCTCGATCTTCTGGCGTTCGGCCAGTTCCTGGTTGGCGCGTTCGCGCAGCGCTTCGGAGTCGGCGCGCGCCTGCAGCGCCGCTTCGTACTCGAGCGTCCGATCGAGCGCCTGCGCCGCGCGCGGGCCGACGACGTCGAGGTATTCACGATCGTCGGCGCTGAACGCACGCGGGCCGCGAAACTCGAGCTGCACGACCGCGACGACCCGGCTGCCGACGAGCAGCGGCACCGCCACGAGCGCGCCGGGCGTGGCGACGTCGCTCGCGCCCTTGTGGTACTCGTCGCCGTACGCGATCGGCGATTCGAGCACGACCGGTGCGCCGCGTCCAACCGCATCGGACGCGGGACTGCGGCCGCGCAGCGACGCGACGGTCGGCGCCGGACGGCCGGCGGCGGGATAGCCCACGGCGCGCACCACGTCCAGCGACCGCCCGTCGCGGCTGACGAGCAGCAGGGCGCCGGCGTCCGCGTGCAGCGCGTGCAGCGGCTCCTGCAGCGCGGCTTCGATCGCCGCCGCCTGTGTGCGCGCCTGCGACAGCGCCGTGGTCAGCTGCGCGATGCGGCTCGACTGCAGGGCGGCGTCTTCGGCGGTGCGGCAATTCGCGCGCTCGCGCGCGTGCACGCGATTGGCGTGCTCCGCCGCCGCCATGAACGCCAGCCACCCGGCGAGGAAGGCGCTGATCACGAACGCGTCCGCCGCCGTGCGGAACTCGAACAGCGAGCCCGGACCGATGATGAAGAAATCGATCGAGAGAACGGACAGGATGACGGACACGAGGCCGGGACCAAGGCCTCCGAGCCACACCGACAGGGCGATGCAGACGCCGAGAGGGGTCAGCGACAGCGCATGCACCGACGAGCCGGCGATCAGCAGTTCGAGCCAGGTCGCGGCGGCAACGCCTGCCACGCTCAGAGCGTATCGCGCGGACCGGTGCGTGATCCTGCGGGCCCGCAGGTCAGAGACCATGGACGCCTCCGGCCATCGTCGCAGGCAATGGCTGAGTCCTGTCGAGCGTACCACAGAGCCTTGCCGTCGATCCCTGATTTCCACCGGGAGAAAATGCTCAGCCGCCGGCGCGGCGCCATTGGAAAGTCCCGCCCGCACCACCGTGGTATATAACGCGAACCGGTGTCCCCCACTCCATCTGCCCCGGCGGTCGTGTCGGCGCTGGCCGCAGCGTGTCTGACGGTCGGCGCCTCCACCAGCCACACGTCCTGGTCGCGCGGGTCCAGGGCAGGCGGCGGCACCTTGCGCGTCGGCCGCGCGGCGGAACGGACATCGTTCAATCCGAACGTCGCGTCCGTCGACGAATACGCTTTCGCCATCGGCCAGAACGTCCGGCGTCTCACCGAGGATGCGAGGTTCAATCTCGTACGGCGGCCGCGCAGCGGCGCGCCGACACAGGCCACCGCCAGCGTGGCCGGGCACCGGCGGTGAGAGGCATGACGCGGTGGCGTGACTGGCCGTGGACGTGGAAGCTCGCCGCGCTGATCGTCGCCGTCTCGACGGTGCCGATCGTCGTCGTCACGCTCTTCAACGAATCGGCCGCGCGCGCCGGGTTCATCCGCGAGAGCCGAAGGCGCAACCTGCAGCAGGCCGAGAACACGGCCAGCCTGGTCACGCGCTATCTGCGCGAGATCGTCAGCACCGCCGAAGTGCTGGCGCAGGCGCCCGCCGCCATCGAGGTGCTCGAGGCGCCCCGCGATACGACGGCGATGCGCCAGCTCGTGACCACGCTTCAGAGCATCCAGCGCGCGAAAGGCATCGACGTCCTCGAGGTGGTGGACCATGGCGGCACGGTCGTCGCGGCCACCGACGGTTCCCGCGTCGGCGCGAGCCGCATCGCCGTGCCCTTCTTCGTGTCCGCGATGGCCGGGCACACGGGCGTGCAGGATCCGCGCTACACCGACGACGACCACGTCGTGCACGTGCACGTCTCGGTGCCGCTCCGTGACGGCCGCGGCCGCATCCTGGGCGTCGCCGCCGGACGGGTCACGCTCGACGAGATCGACGGGCTCGTGAACGCGGACACGAGCTACGCCGGGCTCGGCGAGTTCGGCATGATCTGGGACGAGCAGGGGATCGTGCTGAGCAGCCCGGCGCGGCCGCAGCGCCGCTTTCACCCGCTGGCGCCGCTGCTGCCGCTCGTGCGCGATCGGCTGGTCGCGGCCGCGCGCTTCGGCCCGGGCACCGCGCAGCTGCTCGATGCGCCGGATCGCGGCGGCCCGCTGCTCGAACACTCCCGGCACCATCTGTCCGATCCCTCGGCGACGCCGCACGTGGCCGCGTCGCTTGCGGAAGGGGACGTCCAGGTGACGTCGGTGCCGATCGCCGGAACACGATGGACCTACGCGATTGCCACGCCGGACGCGCAGGTGATTGCCGCGGCGCGGGCGGAGAGCCGGCGCAATCTCCTGCTCGCGTTCGCGATGGCCGCGATTGCCGCGCTGCTGTCGATCGTCACCGCGCGCCGGCTGGCGCGGCCGCTTCGCGAGGTCGGCGATGTGGCGCGGGCGCTCGCGGGCGGCGACATGGCGCGGCGCGTGCGCATGGCTCGCCGCGACGAGATTGGCGAGCTGGCGGACACCTTCGACTCGATGGCGGAAGCGCTGGCGAACAAGGACGCCGAGCTCCGCCGCTACGCCGAATCGCTCGAACGGCGCGTCGACGAACGGACGGCGGAACTGAGCGGCGTGCTGCGCGCGATTCCCGATCTGATCTACAAGGTTGGCGCGGAAGGGCGCATCATCGAATATGTCTCGGCCAAAGACGGGGGCCGCGGCGCGACGCCACGGCCGCTGATCGGACGCAAGCTGGCGGATTTGCTGCCTGCCAGCATCGCGGCTCGGACGGTCGAACGGATCGACGCCGCGCTTGCCGGCAAGAGCGTGGCACCATTCGAATACCGCCAGGTGATTGGCGGAAGCGAGCAGCACTTCGAAGCGCGCATGTCGGCGAGCGGACGGGACGCCGTCGTCATCCTCATCCGCAACATCACGCATCGGCGCCGCCACGAGGAACGGGCGCGCTTTCTGTCGCGGGCCGCGTCGAGCCTGGCCGGCTCTCTCGATTACACCAGCACCGTCGAGCTGCTCGCGAACCTCGGCGTGCCGTTCCTCGGCGACATCTGCGTCGTGGATCTGCTGGAACACGGGCAGCTGCGGCTCGGGAGCGTGACGGCAGTCGATCCCGCGCACCAGACCGCCATTCGCGCCAGCCGCAGCCGCTCGCCGATCGTGCTCGAGAGCAATCATCCCGTCGCGCGTGCGGTGCGCGAGGGCGCGACCCTCTTTCGCAGATGGTCGGCCGCGGCGGTCAACGCGCTTGCGATCCCGGAAGAACAGAGCGCGCTGATTCGAGAGATCGCGCCGACCTCCGCCATGGTCCTGCCGTTGGTCGCGCGCGGCCAGACGCTGGGCGCGATGACGTTTGCCAGCACCGTCTCGGCGCGCCACTACACCGATGCCGACCTGGTGCTCGCGGGCGAGCTCGCGGACCGCGCCGGCATCGCCCTCGACAACGCGCGGCTCTATCGCGAACTCCAGGAATCGAGCCGCCTCAAGGACGAGTTCCTCGGCACCGTCTCGCACGAGCTGCGGACGCCGCTCAATGCGGTGCTCGGCTGGACGCAGGTGCTGCGCCGCGGCATGGCCGGACCCGACCAGACCGCGCGCGCGCTCGACGCCATCGAACGCAACGCGCTCGCGCAGGCGCAGCTCGTCGACGACCTCCTCGATACGTCGCGGGTCGTCAGCGGCAAGCTGCGGATCGAGTTCAGCGGCACCGACGTCGCCGACGTGATCCGCAGCGCCATCGAATCATTCGGGCCCGTGGCCCGCGCGAAGAACGTAGCGGTGTCGGTGGAGGCGGCGCCCGGCCTCGCGCCGATTCAGGCCGACCCCGCCAGGCTGCAGCAGGTGATCGGCAACCTGCTCTCGAACGCGTTCAAGTTCACCCCGGCGGGCGGCCGCGTCGTGATCGCCGCGCGCCACGTCGGTTCCGCGGTCGAAATTCAGGTGTCCGACAGCGGCGCCGGCATCGCGCCCGAGTTCCTGCCGTTGGTCTTCGACCGCTTCCGCCAGGGCGACAGCACCACGACCCGCGCGCATGGCGGCCTCGGCCTCGGGCTCTCGATCGCTCGGCATCTCGTGGAACTGCACGGCGGGACGATCCGCGCGCACAGCGAGGGGGAGTCGTGCGGCTCGACGTTCACGGTCGTGATGCCGGTCCGCGCGAGCGCCGCAACGGACGCCGCCGCCCGATCCGAGGCGCTCGACGGCGCGGCGGCCGCCATCGACCGCGCGCGGATCCTGATCGTCGACGACGACGACGACGCGCGGACGCTGCTGAAGACGATGCTCACCGTCGCGGGCGCGAGGGTCGACGTCGCGGCGTCGGCCGCCGACGCTCGCGAGACGGTGGCCAGGCGCCGGCCCGACGTCCTGATCTCCGATATCGGCATGCCGCGCGAGGACGGCTACGAGCTGATCCGCTCGATCCGCCGCGAAGAGGAAGAACGGCAGCTCTCGCGCCTGCCCGCCATCGCGGTCACCGCCTACGCGCGGGACGACGACCGGACCCGCGCCATGGGCGCCGGCTACGATCGCCACATCACGAAACCGGTCGAACGCGATCGGCTGCTGCAGATCGTCGCGTCGCTCATCGGCCACGGCTCATCCGCATGACGTTCGGGCGACGCCATCTTCGTCTCGCCGCGATCGAGGCGCTCGAGCGATGGGCCAAGCAGTTCCGCTCCCACGAAAACCTCTGGCCCTTCCGGGTCCCGCACGAACCGCTGCCGCTCGACGACATCGTCCGCGGCGCGCTGGCGGGCGAGGGCGGAACGCTGGACGCCGCGGACCTGCGATCGAGGACGGTGCTGCGCATGGAGTGGACCGACGGCACCGCATGGGAGGCGTGGGTCATCGCGCTGCCCTCCGGGATCATGCTGTACTGCGACGGCGACGGCGACGAGACGCGCATCCTCGCGTCCGCCAAACGAAGCAACCCGATCGAGGCGGATCGATTCTTCCTGGAGCTGCTCGCCGAATCACGCGGCGAGCATTTCGGGATCGAGATGGCCGGCGTGGCGCCGGACCGGGTACGCACGTCGATCGGCGACCGCGAGTTCCTCGTCGACGTCTTCGTGGAACTGTTCGAGGGCACCGACGCGGAGCGATCGATTCGCGCCGCACTGCGATCGGAAGGGACCGACTTCCGCGACGATGTCGAACGATGGCTCGGGCACACGCTGGTCCTGCCTCCCTCCGCGTCCGCGCGGCCCGGGCGCCGTCGGCCGCGCCGGCTCCGCGACGAGCTGCCCTGACCTTGTTACACTACGGTCGTGCTTAGCCTCGCCACGCTGCTCAGCGTCTGGCTCGCCGCGCAGGTGGCCGGCCCGCGCACCGCGGCACAGTGGAGCACCGACGGGTGGCAGGCCCTGCGCGCCGGGAACGCCGAGGCGGCGGCACGCGCCTTCGATGAGGCGCTCCGTCTCGACGCGCGCGATCCGTTGTCGATGCTCGGCGCGGGCGTGGCCGCACACCTGCGCGGCCGGACGGACGACGCGCGGCAGGATCTCGCGGGCGCGCTGCGGCTGCAGCCCGCGCTGACGGCCGCGTCACTGCTTCTCGGCGAGATCCTCTATCGGGAGACCGATCTGCAGGGCGCCATCGCCGTGTACGAGCAGGCGCTCGCCTACGCGCCCGCGAATGCGCAGCTGACGACCAAGCTCGAGGCCTGGCGCCGTGAAGCCGCCGTCCACGACAGCTTCTCGCAGCGGATCGCCAGCCATTTCACGATCATGTTCGAGGGACCGCCCGATCAGCCGCTCGCGGCGCGCGTCGCCGAGATGCTCGAATCGGCGTACTGGCGCATCGGCGGCGCCATTGGCGCCTATCCGCGCGACGTCGTGCCGGTCGTCCTCTACTCGAAGGAGCAGTTTCGCGACGTCACGCAATCGCCGGGCTGGGCGGGCGGCATGTTCGATGGCCGCATTCGCGTGCCGGTCGGCGGCAAGATCGACGACTCGGATCTCGAGCGCGTCCTTGCGCACGAGCTGACGCACGCCATCGTCCGCGGCCTTTCGCCCCGAGGCGTGCCGCAGTGGCTCAACGAGGGACTCGCCGTCCTGTTCGAGCGCACCGGCGCGGTCCGCGGCCCGCTGCGCGCGCCGGACACGCCCCTGATTCCGCTGACCAGGCTGGAGCGATCGTTCACCGGCTTGAGCACCGCGGACGCGCGGCTCGCCTACGCGGAGAGCGCACAGGCGACCCAACGGGTCATCGATGTCGGCGGGCCGATGGCGATCTACAACCTGCTGACGAACATCGGCGCCGGCCTGCCGTTCGACGCGGCGTTCGAGCGCGCGGTGTTGATGCCGTACGCCGAGTTCCTCAAAAACTGGACGGAATGATGTGCGAGGGTGTGCTACGCATCCGACCACATCCGTGAACGATGGTCCTCGATACACTCGCTCGCGCTGACCGTTACGCGGCGCTGCATCCGTTGTTCAGTCGCGCGTTCGCCTACCTCGCGCGGGACCTGACGCAGGTCGCTCCGGGGCGTCATGACATCGATGGCCCCCGGCTCTACGTGTCGATCGATCACGCTGACGGTCGAGGTCGCGAAGCGGCGCAGCTCGAGGCCCATCAGCGGCACATCGACATTCAGTTCACCATCGAAGGGCACGAGGCGATTGGCTGGATTCCCCGCGCGGACTGCCGTGAGCCAGTCGCGCCGTTCGATGTCTCTCGTGACGTTGAGTTTTTCCGCGATACCCCTATTGTGTGGGTGCCGGTTCCCGCCGGATATTTCGCGATCTTCTTTCCCGACGATGCGCACGCGCCGCTTGCCGGCCGGGGTGCGGTGAAGAAAGCCATCGTGAAAATCGCCATCTGAAAGTCCGCCAAATAGCAGACTTTTTGTACTCCGAAAGGTCTATTCCGGATTCGCCATAACCGGGTTAGCATGAGGCTTCGCCTGGGAACTTACTTTCCGGAGGAACTGGCCGCATGCCTCGTCGGTGTTGCCGTCGGCGGACGCCCGTCCGCCACGGTCGAGTTTCGGTCGCCGTGTCTGTCCTGGCCGTGTTCGCGGCGCTCGCGTCAGCGATCCCGCTACGTGCCAGCGCCAGTCCGCAGGACGCGTCACCCGCACCGCTCCAGCTTGCGCCGTCCGCAATCGAGCAGATCGAAGCGCTGATTCGAGAAAAGGAGTCGCGCTCGCCGGTCGAGCAGAAGCTCGACTCCCAGCTCATTTACGAACTCAGGATGCGTACGGGGCAGGCGATCGCGGCGGGCGTGAATCGTCTCGAGACCGACGTGCCCTACGCAAGCGACGGCCACGCCGTCGTCGACGTGACCGTCACGCCGTCTGCCGACCTCGACGCGTCGCTCGCGGCGCTGGGCGCGGACGTGGTCTCGAGATCGCCCGACGGAACGAGCCTGCGCGTGCACATCGCGATCGAACGGATCGAAGCGTTGGCGGCGCTCTCGGACGTGGTGTTCGTGCAGCCCAAGCAGGAAGCGGCGGTCTTCCATATGCCGCGCCGCGCCGCGCTCGCCGGTCTGCCGCTGCGCGCCGCGGTGGTCGCACGTGGCCTCTCCAGTGCGATGGGTGCGCAGGAGCAGCAGACGAACATCACCGCCACCGGCACCGGCCAGGGCAGCCGCAGCTCGGAAGGGGACATCACGCACCTGGCGTTTGCCGCGCGCGCGGCGTTCGGCGCGCGTGGCGCCGGCGTGAAGATCGGCGTGCTCTCCGACGGCGTGTCCAGCCTCGCGACCAGTCAGGCCCGCGGCGATCTCGGTGCCGTCACGGTGCTGCCCGGCCAGCGCGGCGCCGGCGACGAAGGCACGGCGATGCTCGAAATCGTCCACGATCTGGCGCCCGACGCGGAGCTGTTCTTCGCGACCGGCGTGACGAGCGTCACCACCTTCGCGCAAAACATCCGCGCCCTGCGGGCGGCCGGCTGCGACATCATCGTCGACGACGTGTTCTACTTCGTCGAGTCTCCCTTCCATGACGGGCAGACCGGCAGCGTGGTGTCGCCGCGCAATCAAGGGTTGATCACACAGGCGGTGAACGACGTCACCGCAGGCGGCGCGCTGTATTTCACGTCGGCCGGCAACTACGGCAATCTCGACGACGGCACGTCGGGGACCTGGGAGGGCGATTTCGCCGACGGCGGGCCGAACGGCGTGAACCGCCTGCACGACTTCGGCGGCGGGCGCGTGACGAACGCGATCACGGTGACGTCGACGAATCCGGTCAATCTGTACTGGTCCGATCCGCTCGGCGCATCGACGAACGATTACGACCTGTTCCGTCTGAACGCCGCCGGCACGGCGGTGCTGGCGAGCTCGACCACGCTGCAGAACGGCACGCAGGATCCTTACGAGCAGATGTCGAGCACGGGCTCGGCGCCCGGCCAGATCATCGTGATCCTCAAGAAGGCGTCCGCGCAGCCGCGGTTCCTGCATCTGGACACGAACGGCGGCCGACTGTCGATCGGGACGGCGGGTCAGCTGCACGGGCACGCACAGGCGGCTGGCGCGCTGGCCGTGGCCGCGGCGCCGGCGCTGGCGTCGTTTCCCGCGCCCTTCAGCGCGCAGAGCGTCGTCGAGGAGTTCAGCTCGGACGGGCCGCGCCGGGTGTTCTACGGCGCGGACAACACGCCGTACACGCCGGACAACCTGCTTGCGACAGGAGGCCAGCTCCGCGCGAAGCCGGATCTCACCGCTGCCGACGGCGTGCAGGTGACGGGCGTCGGCGGGGTCGGCAGTCCGTTCTTCGGGACGTCGGCGGCGGCGCCGCATGCGGCGGCGATCGCGGCGCTGGTGAAGTCTGCGAATCCCGCGGTCGCGCCGGACGCGCTGCGGCGTACGTTGCTTGCGACGGCGCTCGACATCGAAGCGCCCGGCGTCGATCGCGATGCCGGCGCCGGCATCGTGATGCCGACCAACGCGCTGCGCGCGCTCGGGACCGCCGCGCCGGCGTTCGTCGAAGTCGTGAGGGTCGACGCCATCGACAACCCGGGCAACAACAATGGCGTCCCCGAAGCGGGCGAAGGCGTGCGCCTGTCGATTCCGCTCGCCAACTTCGGCAACACCCCGGCCAGCGGCGTCACCGCAACGCTGACGTCGTCGACGCCGGGGATTACGATTGAACAGAACGCCGCTCGCGCGTACGGGAACATTGCGGTGGCCGCGACGACAACCGCGGCGCCGATCCTCGTGTCGATCGCCAGCGATTTTCCCTGTCCGAAGTCGGCGTCGTTCGCGTTGACCGTGCACTATTCGGGCGGACCGAGTCCGCGGGTGTTCCAGTTCGACGTGCCGATCGGCGTCACGTCGTATCGCATCACCAAGAAGATGGACGGCAGCGCGCCGATCGCGAGCGCGGGCGTCGTGACCGCGACGGGTGTGCAGACGTCCCGCCTGAATCGCGACAGCATCGCCAGCACGTGCGGGGCCCAGAAGCCGACGCCGACGCTCGCTTTCAGTCCGCTGAGCGTGTTCGCCACCTATCGCCGGTTCGACGCGTACACGTTCAACACCTGTGCCGCGAGCACGCCGTCATGCGTGACGGTGAACGTGCAGGGGAACGATGCGATCAACCTGTTCGGCGCTGCGTATTCACCGTCGTTCAGCCCGGCGGACGTGCAGCAGAACTATCGCGCCGACGCGGGGGCGAGTTCGCTCTACCGCACGTTTTCGTTCGACCACCCCGGCGGCGGCGTCCCCTTCGCGGTCGACGTGCACGACGTCGCGCCCGGCCCCCCGTCCGCCACGCCCTACACGCTCACCGTCAGCGGCGCGTGCATGGGGGCATGTGCGCCGCCCAACCGTCCGCCGATCGCGTCGGCACAGGACGTCACGGTGTCCGCCGACCCGCTCACGTGTCAGGCGCCGGCGTCAATCGATCACGGCACCATCGATCCGGACGGCGACGCGCTCGTCCTGACGCAGTCGCCGGCCGGACCGTACCCGATCGGCACCACCCGGGTGTTGCTGACGGCAACGGACCCGAGCGGCGCATTCAGCCAGACCGCAGCGTCCGTGACCGTCGTCGACTCGACGCCGCCGTCGATCAACGGGCTCGTGCTGAGGCCCGCGCCGTCGCGAGGCGATTGGGTGGACGTCACGGTCGATTACAACGGCGCCGACGGCTGCAGCGCCGTGACGTGCACGCTCTCGGTGGTGTTCGTGGGTCCGGTTCGCGGTACGGCGCTCGCGACGCAGACCGTCGGCGCGCCGGTTCCGCGCCGGACCGGCAGCAGTGACAGCCGTGGCGAGGGCGACGACAACGCGCGCCTCCCGCAGATCGCCGGCGCGCCCGTACCGCCATCGACCGGCAGCAGCAACAGCAGTGGCGAGGGCGTCGAAGGCCACCCGATCCAGCCGCCCCTTGTGCTGGATGCGCATCACGTCAGTCTGGACGCGACCCGATCGGGAGTCGGGAACAGCCGCACTTACGCGATCACGGTGACGTGCACCGACGCCGCCGGCAACACCACGACGAAGACCGCCACCATCACCGTGCGCCGCGATTAGCGGTTATACAATCCCGCGCGGAGGTGCGCGTGGAACGAGTGGCGTTTCCGGCAACTGGACCGCTCGGCTCCGGCGTGGTGGAGCGGCCATGAACCGTCCCGCGTTCTGGGTCGCGTTCGCGGTGATCTCGATCGGCGCGGCGTTCGTCGGGATCCGCTATTTTCCGCGTGCGTTCTCGATCGTGTCGCTCGATATCACGATGGATCGGGACCGTGCGCTCGGCGAGGCGCGTACGATCGCGCAGCGCAACCGTCTGGGACCGCCGGGGTTCCGCGAGGCGGCATCGTTCGCACTCGACACCGAAGCGCAGACCTTCATCGAGCTCGAAGGCGGCGGCAAGGAGGCGTTCACCGCGATGATGCGGAGCGGCCTCTACGCCGCCTACACCTGGCGCGTCCGTCATTTCAGGGAAGGGGAAACGAACGAAAGCACGATCCGCTTCACTCCGGACGGCGTCCCGTACGGGTTCGTCGAGACGCTGAAGGAAGAGGCGCCCGGCGCGGCGCTCGACGCTGCCGCCGCGCGCGCCATCGCCGAGCGCGACGCCGCGTCGCGGTGGGGCGTCGATCTCGCGCGCTACGCGCTCGTCGAGCAGGGCCAGGACCGGCGCACCGGCGGGCGCGTCGACCACACGTTCACCTACGAACGCCCGTCGCCCACGCTGAACGACGGACGATACCGGCTGCGCCTCGTCGTGTCCGGCGATCGCCTCACCGAAGTGACGCCGTTCATCAGGATCCCGGAAGCGTTCAGCCGGCGCTATGCCAGCATGCGCGCCGCGAACGAGGCGATCGGCATCGGGTCGGTGGTCGGCATGGCGCTGCTCTACGTGCTGGGCGGCATCGGCGTCGGCTTGTTCTTCATGCTGCGGAAGCGCTACGTGCTGTGGAGGCACGCCGCGGCCTGGGGCCTCGCGGTCGGCGCGATGCAGGCGCTCGCCGCGATCAACGAACTGCCGCTGATCTGGATGACCTACGACACGGCGCTGCCGCGGTCGACGTTCCTCGCGCAGCAGATCGCGCTGGTGGCGGCGGGCTTCATCGGATTTTCCGTCTTCTTCGGGCTGTCGTTCGTCGCCGCGGAAACGCTGACCAGGCGGGCGTTCGGCCACCATCCGCAGTTCTGGCGCGTGTGGTCGCGCGAGCCGGGCGCATCCGTGCAGGTCGCCGGCCGCACCGTCGCCGGGTATCTCCTCGTCTCCCTCTTCTTCGCCTATGACGTGCTCCTGTATCTCGTCACGACGAAGATGCTCGGCTGGTGGTCGCCGTCAGAAGCGCTGCTCCATCCCGACGTCCTCGCGACGTATGCGCCGTGGCTCTCGGCAATCGCGAATTCATTCCAGGCGGGCTTCTGGGAAGAAGCGCTGTTTCGCGCCGTGCCAATCGCGGGGGCCGCGCTCATCGGCGATCGCGTCGGCCAGCGCCGGTTGTTCATCGTCCTTGGCTTCATCGTCCAGGCCATCGTCTTCGGCGCCGGCCACGCGCCGTATCCGAACCAGCCGTCGTTCGCGCGTCCGGTCGAACTGATCCTCCCCTCGATCGGGTTCGGGCTGCTGTATCTCTACTTCGGCCTGCTTCCCGGAATCGTGCTCCACTTCACGTTCGACGTCGTGTGGTTCGCGCTGCCGATTTTTCTCGCGCAGGCGCCGGGCATCCTGCTCCAGAAGGGCCTGGTGGTCGTCATGACGCTCGTGCCGCTGTGGATGGTCCTGTGGCGGCGCGTGCAGGTCGGCCGCTGGACCCGGCTGTCGCCCGCGGATCTCAATGCGGCGTGGACGCCGCCGCCGGCGGTCGAACGGCCCGTCGCGATCGTTCCGGTCACGCACGCGACGCTCGGTACGCGGGCGAAAACCGCATGGTTCGCCGCCGGCGGCCTCAGCGCGATCGTGATTGTCTTTCTCGCGGTCGCGGATCGATCCAGGACGCCACCGCTGAACCTACGGTCTGCGGAGGCGGCGGATCTCGCGCGGCAGGCCATCGCCCGGCGCGGCGCGGCGCTCGCGCCGCGCTGGCGCGTCATGCCGATGCCGGACAACGGCAGCAGCGGCGCGCACGAGTTCGTCTCGGAGACCGCCGGCGAGGCGCGACGCACGGAGCTCGTCGGCCGCTATCTGCCGGGCCCGCGCTGGAACGTGCGCGCCGCGTCGTTCGAAGGGGATGTCGCCGACCGCGCCGAAGAGTGGCGCGTCTACATCACGCCGGCGGGCGAGGCGCGCGGACTGCAGCATCGCCTGCCCGAAGGACGTGCCGGCGCGGCGCTCGACGAAGCGGCGGCGCGCACGCTCGCCGTCCGCGCGCTGGCGGATCGATTCGGGCTACAGCGCAATCAGGTCCGCGAGATCTCGGCGAAGCCCGCGCGATTGAAGGCGCGCACGGACTGGACGTTCACCTTCGTCGATACGACCGTCGCGCCGCTGCCGAAGGGAGAGCCGCGGGTCGAAGTGCAGATTGCCGGCGACGAACTCGCGAGCGCCGGCCGGTTCGTCTACGTGCCGGAAGAGTGGGAGCGTCAGCAGCGTGCCGCCAGCACCCGCAATCTCGTCCTGCAGGTTCTGCAGACGCTCGTGTTCGCCGGCATGCTCGTCGCCGCAGCGGTCACCGGCTTGATCGCGTGGAGCCGCCGCCGCTACACCCCTCGCCTGTTCCTCGCCGGGGCCGCACTCATGCTGCTGATCTCGATGGTGAGAACGGCCAACAACTGGCCGACGGTGCTCGCGTCCCTGACCACCGCGGCGCCGCTGCCGCTGCAGGTGATTGGCGGGATCGCGGTGGCCCTCGTCGGGCTGACGCTGATCGCGGTGCTCGTCGGACTGGCGCTCGGCGCATTGCCGCATGCCCTGCGCGGCACATCGACGCTCGACGGCGGGGAGGCACTGCGGTTGGGAGTCGCGGCGGGCCTCGTCGCCGCGGCGGCCGCCGCGGCCGCGACCGCGCTGCGCACGCCGGTGTGGGCGCACGTCCCCGATCTGTCGGCGCTCGGCAGCACCGTGCCCGTGCTCAGGCTCGCGCTCGATCCGATCACGACGCTTCTCACCCGCACCGCGGTGTTGATCGCGGCCCTGGCCGCCGTCGAGCACGCGACGAGCGGGTGGACGCGTCGGCGTGTGCCCGCGGCCCTCTTGCTCGCGATCGTCGGGCTGCTCGCGGGCGGCCTGCCGGCGGGATCGCACCTCGGCGGATGGCTGCTGGGCGGACTCGTGCTCGCCGCCGCGCTGCTCGTCACCTACACGCGGCTGCTGCGATTCGATTTGACGATGGTGCCGATTGCGCTCGGGACCCTGGCGATCGTGATCACGCTCGCGCGCGGCGTCGAGCGCGCACATCCAGCGGCGCTCAGCGGATCGGTGATCGGTGCGCTGCTGGCCGGCGGAGTCGCGTGGTGGTGGTTTCGCGCGCTGCGACAGGCGCGAACCGCAGTGGACGCGGGAGGACCGCACGCGCAGGTCTGATGCCTGCGCGTGCCTGTAGAGGAAACAGGGCCTTCAGCGGCGTGCGAGGATCGCGTTCCTGGGCGCGTTCTGGAAGAAGCGGTGATGCTCCACCGAGAGCGTCGCAAAGAACAACAGGATCACGATCACACCAACAGCCGCCCCGATTGTGCGGGTCATTTCCGGAAAACCTCCATTAGGTTGAGACCTGTCTATGAGAGCAACGGCCGTGCCGGCGGCCGAATCGAAGGAAGTCCTGCAAATGACCAGGGGAATCCAGGAAGGGACCGAGGCACCGCGCGCGCGGGATCACGCTTTCGGCCGATGAATCACGCCGGGCGTGGTGTGCGTGATGTGCGGCCTCCGCACATCGCGCGACTCTTTGTAAATGTCCGTATCTATCCGTGCAGCTGCGGTGATCAGTCCAGCGAGACCTTTCGCAACAGCGGCAGATCCGTGAGGATCTTGCCGGCCCCGACCACCACCGACGTGAGCGGGTTCTCGGCGACCAGCACCGGCAGGCCGGTTTCGTCGCGGAGCCGCTTGTCGAGATTGCGCAGCAGCGCGCCGCCGCCCGTCAGCACGACGCCCCGATCGTAGATGTCCGCCGACAGTTCGGGCGGAATGCGCTCGAGCGCGTCGCGCACCGCCTGCACGATCTGGCGCAGCGGTTCCGACAGCGCTTCGCGAATCTCGCTGTCGCAGATCGTGACCGTGCGCGGCACGCCCTCGACGAGGTGCCGGCCCTTCACTTCCATCATCAGCGGCTTGTCGAGCGGCGCCGCCGATCCCAGATCGAACTTGATCTGCTGCGCGGTCCGCTCGCCGATCAGCAGGCTGCAGCTCTTGCGCATGTAGTGCATGATCGCTTCGTCCATCGCGTCGCCCGCGACCCGCAGCGATCGTCCGTAGACGGTGCCGGCCATCGAGATCACCGCGATGTCGGTCGTGCCGCCGCCGATATCGATGATCATGTTGCCCGCGGGATCCGTCACCGGCAGGCCGGAGCCAATCGCCGCGGCCATCGGCTCGTCCACCAGGTGCACTTCGCTCGCCTTCACGCGGAAGCCGCTGTCCTTCACGGCGCGGCGCTCGACCTGCGTAATCTCCGGCGGGACGCCAATGACCAGCCGCGGCCGCACCAAGGCGCGCTTGCCATGCGCCTTCTTGATGAAGTGCGTCAGCATCTTCTCCGCCGCGTCGAAATCGGCGATCACGCCGTCCTTCATCGGCCGGATCGCCTTGATGTTGGGCGGTGTGCGGCCGAGCATCTCGTGGGCGTCGGTGCCGACCGCCTCAATCTGCCCGTTCGCGGTGTTGAAGGCGACGATCGACGGCTCGTTCAGGACGATGCCGCGGCCGCGGGCGAAAACACAGGTATTGGCGGTGCCCAGGTCGATCGCGACATCGCTGGCGAAGGCCGAGAACAGGTTCATTGCGCGCCCTTGACTGACGAAGGCGGCAGGACGGGACCATACGCCCGCCCCACCGCCATGGTGACGTGGAGGATGTATCGCCATGGAAGGCAACAGTCGTTCCCATTCCTTCCGGCAGCGTGATCGCACAATTCCGGGCTGATACGTGCAGTATTGTCGGCGGCACCGCCGCGCGGCTGCAGGCCGCGATCACGAAATCGGCGCGAAGTTACACTTCTGTCGCGCCGCGCGCAGCGAGGCGCGCGCCTGTCGCTCAGCGTCGGAGGCGTGGACATTGTGATGACGCACCAGCAGCGCGACTGCCGCACGCAGGTGTGACGACGCGGCAGCGATCGGCGACCGTGACAGCCAGCCTCACGTACGCATGAGGTCGCCGCTGACGAGGTGCTGACGCCCGCGCAAACGCGATGCGCAGCGGCGTCATGATGCGGCTCACACCTTGAAGAGGATGCCCGACACGGCGCGCGCGCGTGCACGGGCGACGGCGTCCACGTAGTGCTGCAGCTGTGTGCGGTAGCGCGCTTCGCCGGCCGCGAGCTCGTGGTCGGTCTTGAAGTCCACCACGATCGTCTCGTCCCCTTCGTCGAACGCGAGATCCAGGACGCCCTCCACGAGCGTGCCATCGAGCGCCAGCACACGCGTCACCACGTCGACGGCCGCACGCACTTCGTCGGGCGGAGCATTGATGACGCGCCCGGTCGTCGCCGCCGTCCGCTCGACGACATCGTCCGCGGCGTCGAGGGCCACGGTGGCCAGCACCGCGTGAACCAGCGTGCCGAAACGCGCGCCGCGCGGACGGTCGGGCGCGCCCGCGAGCTCCACGATGCGGATGCCGGCGGCGGCGGCGAGCGGCTCGTCGATCCCCGCGCGCGCGAGCTCCGCCGCGAGCGCGGTGGCGGTGGTGACCCGGAGCGATGCGCGCGACCCCTGCGCGACCGCCTCCGCCCGCGCGTCGCGCCATCGTTCGTACTCGGCAAGGCGCTCTTCGACCGCGAACATGTCGCCGTCCTTGACGATCAAATCGTCGCGCCGCAGGCCGAACGACGACACCGCGCCGAGGCTGAGCGCGCGCGGATCCCACCATGTGACGTGATAACCGTCGGCCGTGCGACGCGCGAGGCGCGACGGGCGGGTCGTCAGGTCCTCGGGCGCGGGCTCGAATCGGAAGGTCCCGGGCGCCACCGTACGCGGCGTCGCTGGATCACCCTCGGGGCGCGTGAGCACCGAGTCTTTCGAAGTGAAGTCGGGAACGCCTCGCACGCGAGAAGAGCTGCGCCGCTGGGTTTCAGGCGGGTAGATCGCCGTCATCAACGGCTCGAGCCAGCCGCCCTCGTAGGGACCGTCGCCAATCGCTGGCACCACCAGCAGGTCGCGTGCGCGCGTGGCCGCCACGTAGGCGAGACGTTCCGCTTCTGCCTTGTCGCGGGCCGCCTCTTCCGCGCCGTGCAGCAGGAGATCGATCGGCGCCCAGCCGCCAAGCTTCAACGCGCAGACGTTGGCGTCGGGATCGAGCCAGCGGCCCGCGTCCGGACGCGACAGCTTGCAGGTCAGGTCCGCGAGGATGACGACGGGAAACTCGAGTCCCTTCGCCTTGTGAACGGTCATCATGCGGACGCCGTCGCTGCCCTCTTCGAGAATCGGCGCTTCGGCCGCCTGCGCGTGCTCGGCGGCGACGCGCAGCTCGTCGACGAAGCCGCGGAACGAGAGGCCGCCGTTCACCTCGTACTGGCGGGCGAGCTCCGCGACGTGAAGCACGTTCGCGAGCGCCTGCTCGCCGGCGCTGCGCAGGACGAGGCCAACGTGCGCGCGCGTCGCGTCGAGCAGCTGCTGCAGCGTGTCGGCAACCGGAATGTAGTTGCGGCGGCGATGCAGCCGCTGGAGGGTCTGCAGCGCGTCGGCGATGGGCCGCAGGTGCGTCACCTCCGCGCCCGCCCCGCCGCGGAAGGCTTCCGGGATCCGGAACGGATGGAAGGCGGCGAAGCGCTGCTTCCATTCGAGCAGCTCCTCGTCGCCGATCGCGAACAGCGCGCCCCGCAGCGTCGCAAACACCGACTGCTCGTCGTCCGGCCATTCGATCGCGGCCAGCGCGGCGCGGATGGTCTCGACCTCCTCGCGTTCGTGGAAGGTCTTGCCGCCGACCAGCACGTGACGCACGCCGCGGGCCTCGAGCGCACGCGCGTACGGCTCGGTGACGTCCGTCGCGAAGCTGACGAAGCGGCGGAACAGGATGCAGATGTCGCGGCTGCGTACGTTCCAGCCGCTGTCGTTGACGATCCATTCGACGAAGGCGCCGACCGCGTCCGGCAGCGACTTCTCGATCGCCAGGGCCGACAGGTTGCGCGACCCGTAGGGCTCCGGCACCGGCAGGGCGACGACCGCGGGACGTCCGTTCAGCGGCGGACGGCTTGGCGCAAGAGGAACGTAGTCGGCCTGCAGCGTCGCCTCGTCCCCCGTCATCACCGGCGCAAACGCGGCGTTCACGAAGCTCTGGATCTCAGGCACGCTCCGGAAGCTGGTGGTCAGGTGTACTCGTCGGGCGCCGCACTCGTCCAGGCGGCGGCAGACCTCGCGGTAGATGCCCACGTCCGCGCGGCGGAAGCGATAGATCGATTGCTTCGGGTCGCCGACAATGAACAGCCGACCGGGCACCGGCACGACGGTGCGCCAATCGGTGGCGGCGGGATCGCTCGCGGCCAGCAGCAGCAGAATCTCCGCCTGCAGCGGGTCGGTGTCCTGGAACTCGTCGACGAAGATGTGGGTGAAGCGGGTCTGGAACCCGCGGCGAACGCCGGCGTTGCCCTTGACCAGGTCGCGCGCCTTCAGGAGGAGATCGAGAAAATCGAGCGCGCCCGCGCGCGCTTTCAGGTGCTCGTAGCGCTCGATGGCGCCCCGCAGCTCGTGTTGCAGCGCGGCCGCGAGATCGGCGTCCGCATCCAGTCGGAACTGATCCAGGGTCGTGCGCAGCGCGTCGAGCGCGCTCTGAACCTGCGCACGCGTGACGCCAGGTCGATAGCCGGCACCACGTCCCGGACGGGCGCGGCAGAAGTTGCGGTCGCGCGAGAGGTCGATGAGGCGTGCTTCCCAGCCATCGTAGTCGCGGGTTTCTTCCGGCTGAAGCCGGACGCTACGGGATCCCGCCCCGCTTTCTTCCGGCTGAAGCCGGAAGCTACGGGATCCGGCGCCGGTATCGCTCGACGATCCCGTAGCTTCCACCTTCAGGTGGACGCCCCGCTGCATCGCGATCTCCGCGCTCAGATGCCGCACGGGCGCCGTGTCCAGGTACAGCGGATCCTTCGCGTACGACGGATGGTCGCTGAGCTCGGTGAACGCGCGCACCTGGTCGATCGCGTGGTCGATTGCCGCCTCGCGGTCGAAGGGACGGCGCGTCCAGGCGCCGGTGAAGTCGCGCCATTGCGCCAGCTCCCACGCGGCGCGCCGCAGCCGATCGATCGGCGTCTCCTCGCGCGTGGCGCCGTAGCCCTGCCACACGGATCGCCGCAGTGCGCGGCGGATCCCTTGGGGCGGCGCGTGCAGTTCGGCTTGCAGCCAGCCGCCGAACGCCTCCTCGAAGAGCCGCTCCGCCTGCGGTTCGGTCAGCACCGTGAAGAGTGGATCCACGCGCGCCTCCACCGGACGCTCCCGCAGCAGCTCGGCACAGAACCCGTGAATGGTGCTGACGTGCGCCTCCTCGAGCCCCGCCAGCGCGGCGTTCAGCGGCTCCGACGATCCCGCCGACTGCCGTGCCGCATCGAGCGCCTCACGCAGCCGCAGCTTCAGTTCTCCGGCGGCCTTCTCCGTGAACGTCACGGCGACGATGTTCTGCACCTGCGCCTTGCCGGCGGCCAGGATGCGGACGATGCGGTTCACGAGCTCGGTCGTCTTGCCCGTTCCGGCGGCCGCTTCGACGACGATCGTGTCGTCGAGCGCGTCCGCGATCGCGTCCCGTGCCGCCTGATCGGGTTTGGCGGTCATGGCATCTCCCGCAGCGCGTCCAGATCGCCGAGTCTTTCGCGCGGCTTTCCGGCCACGCGGCGCACTTCGTCGGGGCCGCAGACGGTGCGGAAGTCGCACCACGTGCACGCACGATCCTGCGGCGCGGCGGGAAGGAATCCCAGCTCGATCGCCCGGTCGATGATCTCGAGCGCTTCCAGACCGGCGCGGCGCGTCGCGTCGTTGATCGGAATCTCGTGATCCGCGAATCCCCCGGCGGACGTGCAATAGAACAGGCGCCCCGACTCGACCGGCGCGTCCAGCGCCTGCTCGATCGCCATGCTGTACAGCACCGGCTGCAGGATGGCCCCGCCGCCGACCACCGTTTTCCAGGTCGTTCGATTGCGTCCGGTCTTGTGGTCGGTGATCCGGAGGATGCGTGAGGCGGCCGCCTGCTTCCGTTCGATGAGATCAATCGATCCCCGCAGCCTGAAGCGGCCGTCGACGACCACCGGATCCGGCAGACTGGCGGGATCGCGGCCCTCGTCCGACAACCCGAACGCGAACTCGAAGTGCAGCGGCTCCCAGCCGGCGAGCTGCGGCAGCCTCCGCACCCACACCCGGAGATCGCGCGCCAGATCGGCGATTTCGTCCTCCCACACGCGGTCGATCGCCGGCGCGAGATCCTCGCGATAGCGCGCTGCGACCTCGCCGACCACCGCGTCGAGCGTCGCCAGCGCCTGCGGCATGTCGGGCTCGGTGAGCGGCAGCCGTCCTGCTTTCTGCAATGCGCGGAAGAACGTGGCCTGCATCTCGTGAAAGATCGAACCGCGGGTGAGCGGGTCCAGCTTCTGCAGCGGCTCGGGCTCTTCGGTCGGCTCCAGGCGATAGATCGCCGAGAGCAGGAACTGATACGGGCAGGCGGAGAATTTCTGCAGCGCCGACAGCGAGTACGGCCGCGCGCCCAGCCGCTGCGTCTCGAGCAGCGGCCGCGTCATCCCGGTGACGCGCGTAATCCCGTCGTACACGGTCCACATCGAGCGGCCCCGCGCCCATCGTGCGCTGACCGATCGCTTGAGGGCCTCGTTCAACCGGAGCAGGTAATGCGCGTGGCCGCGGACGCGGGCACGCGGCTCGACCTGCAGCAGCTGCCGCAGCACGGCCAGGTCGTGCTCGAGATCGTCGATCGCCGCCGCCGGATCGTCGGGCGCCGGCCAGGCGAGGCCGGCGCCGCCGGCCGCCGCGGCGGATTCCTGCAGCGCCTCGTGCTTCGGCAGCTGCCCGGTGATCGCGCGCATCACGTCGAGCGCGTAGAAGCTCGGAACGCGCGGCCGCGACTCGGCGATCTCGAGCCGTGGATACGACAGCCACAGGCGCTCGGTCGCGGCGCCGACCGCGAGCCGCAGCAGCAGACGTTCGGTTCGCGCACGATCCTCCTGCACGATCAGCCCGGCGGCGAGCGGCACGCGCATCTCGGCATCGAGCAGCATCGGATCTTCGTGCGGGCGCTGCGGAAACATCCGCTCGGCCAGGCCGGCGACGAAGACCACGCGAAACGCGCGCCCGCGCGCCTGATGCGGGCTCCCGACGAACACGCGGCCGTAGCGGCTCTTCGGCGGATCGATCTCCATCGAGCGGAGACGGTCGGCGACGACGCCGCGCGCCTCGTCGAGCGGCACCGGCCCGATCGCGCTCATCGGCCGCAGTTGCTCGAGCATGCGCTGCACCCGCTCGGGCCGGCGCAGCACCATCGGCGCAAGCGCCGCGAAGCGATCGAGCCAGTCGCCCCAGGTGGCGCGCGCCGGCCAGGACGAGAGCAGGTCGACGATCGGCAGCGCGAATGCGCGCAGGTGGCCGAGGTTGCGCCAGTCGCGCGCGAGCCGCGCCGCCTTCGGTGAATCCGGATCCTCTTTCCGCTCCTCGGCAAGGCGCACCTGATACTCGCGGGCCAGGCCGTTGAGACGGCGGTGCCAGCGCGCGGGATCGCCGCCGATCACCGCAGACTCGACGATGAGCGTTTCCCACTTCCATGGCGCCCGCAACGTGCCGTGGACGACGGCGACGTCATCGCTCGAAGGCGTCGAAGCATCGACGCCGTCGACCGATCCGCCTTCGGGTGGGTCACCGGGAGCGGCGGTTGCCGCTTCCGAGGAGTCGAGCAGCGCGGCCAGTGCCTCGTCGTCGGGCAGGACGAAGGCGGGCGGCTGCGATGCCTCGTCCAGCGTCGGCACCTGTCCGAGCGACAGATACTCGGCAAAGCGCCGCGCCGAGAGCTTCTCGCACGCGCAGGCCAGGATGGCGAGAAAGGCGCGGCCTGCCGGGTCGGGACGGCGCGTGCCGCGATCGAAAAAGGCGGGCACGCCGGCGCGCGCGAGGGCGTGCTCGAGCAGCGCGACGTAGCGGTCGGGCGAGCGCAGGAACACGGCCATCTCGTCGAACCGCACGCCGGCGCGCGCCTCCTGCAGAATCCGCCGCGCGATCTCGACGCACTCGCGGCCTTCACCAGGCGCGGAGTAGAAGGTGACGTCGCCGCGCGCCGCGCGCTGCGGCGGCTGACGTGTGGCAAACAGGCTGCGCCGCAGCGCGACCAGATCGCGGTCGCCGTCCTCTTCGAGCACCTGCGGCTCGATGCCGATCGACTCCAGCCGTTTCAGCGCGGCAATGTCGCCAAACGGCACGGTGATCAACACGTCGGGCGCGCGGGCGATCAACGCGCGCACGAATGCGAACTCGACGGGCGAATCGAGCGGCACGTCGAGCAGGACGACCGGAGGGTGCTCGGCGGCTCCCGCATCGAGCGCGGCGGTCGCGGCCTCGAACAGCGTGGCGCGGTCGATGGCCGACGCGGCCGCGAACTGTTCCTCGAAGCGGTCCAGCAGCTGTGCGAGATCGCCGCCGCCGAGCGGCAGCGTCACGAGGCGGTCGGACGCGATGTTCGCGAGACGGATCTCCTGCAGCGTGCGCGCGAGCGCACGAGGAAAGCCGGGCATCGCGGCGACCGGACCGAAATACGACAGCGCGTGATCCCGGGTCGCGTCGAACGCCGCCCGGGCCGCGACCGCCTCCGTCGCGAGGTACGAGGAGGGGGCGAGCTCCCGGTCGGCGAGCACGGGCGCAGCCAGCCGCGCAGCCAGCTGCGTGAAGCTGAATCGGTGCAGCCCGATCGCGGCGCCGGCGCGGACGGCGACGTCACGCGCGAGATCGTCGGCGGCACCGCGCGACGCCGCGACGATCAACACGTCGCCCTGCCGCGCGTGCGCGTCGACGAACCCGCGCGCCTGGGCCAGGCGCAGAGCTGTGGAGGAAGATTCGATCAGGCGGATCATGCGGTCCCTCCCGGACGCCGTGCCGGGTCTCCGTGACAGCCGCGCCACGCGGCCATTGCAACGAGTATACAGCGTCTGCGGCTACGCGCGCGGCCGTGGAAAGGCCCTCGAGTACTGGACCGGCGGCTCCACGTCCTCGTTCAACTCCATCGCCGCGTGCATCGGCCAGTACGGATCGCGCAGCAACTGCCGGGCGAGCACCACCGCGTCAGCCTGCCCGAGATGAAGAACCTGCTCGGCCTGCGCAGCGCCGGTAATCATGCCGACCGCCGCGGTCATGATGCCGGCTTCGCGCCGGATGCGCTCGGCGAACGGCACCTGATACCCGGGACCGAGGTGAATCTGCGCGTGCGGCACGGTGCCGCCCGAGGAGCAGTCGATCACGTCGGCGCCGCGATCCTTCAGGCGACGCGCGAGCGCAATCGACTCGTCGATCGACCAGCCGTCCTCGACCCAATCGGTCGCCGAGATCCGGACGCAGAGGGGCAGCCGCTCGGGCCAGACGGCGCGGACGGCATCGGTGGTGTCGAGCACCAGGCGGATCCGGTTGTCGAACGAACCGCCGTAGCGGTCGGTCCGGTGATTGGTGAGCGGCGAGAGGAATTCGTGCAGCAGGTAGCCATGCGCCGCGTGCAGTTCGACGATGCGCCCGCCTGCCGCCAGCAAGCGCGTCGCCGCGGCGCGAAAGGCATCGATCACCGACGCGATGTCCTCGTCGGTCATGGCGCGCGGCGTCTGCCAGCCGGGCGTGAACGGGATCGCGCTCGGCGCATGAATCGGGGTCCACCCGCCTTCCGCGACCGCGACCGGTCCGCCGCCCTCCCACGGACGGGCGGTGCTGGCCTTGCGTCCCGCATGCGCGAGCTGCATGCCGGGCACGGCGCCCTGCTGTGCGATGAAGCGGAAGATCCGCGCGAGCGGCTCGACGTGCGCGTCCTGCCAGATGCCGAGATCCTGCGGACTGATCCGCCCGTCGGCGGTCACGGCCGTCGCTTCCGTGATTACCGCGGCAGCGCCGCCGACGGCCCGGCTGCCGAGATGCACCATGTGCCAGTCATTCGCGAACCCGTCGTCGCTCGAGTACATGCACATCGGCGACACGAGAACCCGGTTCCTCAGCGTGACATCGCGAATCGTGAGCTTCGAGAAGAGTACGGACATACGAACTCGGCCAGAGACGAACACAGACAAACCACAGACGAACACAGACAAACACAGACAACAACAGATCCGTATCGTCCGATTACACGCGCAGGACTACTGCCTGCCGCGTACCGCCTCCTGATTGGTCGTGACGCATACCGCGACACGTCGCAACGTCGGCTTCGGTCGCTCGAACTGGATTTGATTATGGCGCCGGACGGCAAGGTACGGACCGCCGACGAGTTCCGCGCGCTGTTCGGCGCGCTCAAGCCGCGAGCGCGTCGACACGCTCGCGGACCCGCTGGAGATCCGCGGCAAGCTGCCGCAGACGCGCGTCGGTCTCGTGCAGCTTCTCGCCTTCGCCCCGTACGAAGCGGCTGTAGGGTCCGACGCTCTCCTGCATGCGGCTGCCGCTGCGCACGATCTCTTCCTGGAACTGCTTGCGCAGCGCCGCCGAGAGGCGGGCGCGCACGTCGGCAATCTTGCGGCGCATCTCCGCCTTGGCATGACTCCGCTTCGCCGGGATGATGAAGAATCCCAGCGCCGCAATCACGCTCGCGAGAATGATCCCCGTCACGTCGGCCGCCGCGGTGCTCGCCGCGATGGTGACGAGCGTCCCGAGGCCGACCGCGCCGGCGCCGGCGGCCGCGGCGGCGGCCACGGCATTACGGGCGCCGTCGGCGAGCTCGCTGGCTTCCCGGCGGCGATCGTAGGTCTCGACCACACGCTGCGCGGCGGTGCCGACGGAGTCGACCAGCCGGCGCCGCTCGTCGTGAAACGGCCGCGCCTCGGGATCGCCCTGCTCGCCGACAATCCGCTCGCGGAATTCGCGGCGGCGATCCGACAGGTGCCGCGAGATCCGCTGCCACTGCCGGAAGTCGGATTCGACCAGCCAGTCGACGAGATCGTTGACGCGCTTCTCGATCTGCTGCGGCGCGTCGGCGATCACCTGGCGCTCGAACCCCTCCTGCACGCGCGCCCGGTTCAGCAGGTCGAACATCCGGCCGATGCGCATGGTGTCGTCGAAGAAGTCCTGGCCCCGGCGTTCCATCTCGAGCAGCACGTTGTCGACCGAGGCCATCCGCCCTTCGAACTCACGCGCCATGTCCTTCCCGTAGATCGTCAACTGCCCTTCGACGTCTTCGAGCAGCGCGAAGTCCTCCTGCAGCAGCGCGAGGCGATCGCGCGTCGCGGTCGGGTAGCGTTCGAGCAACGCGCTGCCGACGCCAATCGGATTCAGCAGCTTCAGCCGCGTCCGTGCGGATTGATCGAGCGTCGATCGGATGTAGCGCTCGAGCGCGTCGAACCCGCTCTGCGGCCAGAGCTGCGGCTCCCCGTTCTTCGCGCGGAACGCCGCCCGCGCGCTGACGCCAAAGATCTCGGGCGTGACGCCGAGCAGCCGCCGCGCGTTGTCGGTCACGTACGACTGCACCTCGGCGAGCTCGCGCTGGCCGGCGAGAATGTCGATCTTGTTGATGACGATGACGACCTTCTTGCCCCAGTCGCGGATCTGTTCGAGGAACGTCCGCTCGGTTTCGGTGAACGGCCGATCCGCCGACGTGACGAAGAGCACGAGGTCGGCGCGCGGGACGAACCCGGCGGTGATGCGCTCGTGCTCGCGGATGACGGCGTTCGTGCCCGGCGTATCGACGATGTGGATTTCGCGCAGCAGGTCGGCCGGCGCGCTGACCGCGAGCAGCTGTGGCTCGAGGTGCTGCGACGATCGCTCGGAACCGTAGCGCAGCAGCGTCACCTGTGCCGTCGTCGGCGTGACGCCCTCCTCCATCACCTGCTCGCCGGCGAGCGCATTGATGAAGGCGCTCTTGCCCGCGTTGAACTCGCCGACGACCACCAGGAGGAACAGCTCGTCGAGCTGATCGATGGATCGCTCGAGCGGCTCGAGATTTTCGTCGCTCGCGCCAAAACGGATGAGGCTCGCGCGAAGGTCGTTGAGAATGCGGCGTTCTTCGCGGACGACGTCCTGCTCGGCTGGTGCGAGGATGCCCATCAGCGACACGCCCCGAGAGTTGCACGCAGAATGCCACCCCGGCGGGTGTGAATACCCGCCGTCCGGCCTGCGGTCGCCGCATTCGCCGCCCGGAGGCGCCGGCAGGTTCAGCGCAACGGCACGTGCCGGATCGCGCCGCCGTCCGCGAGATAGAAAAATGATTCGCCCGCAACCGTGCCCGCGGTCGCGGGCGGCAGCGAGGCGACGAGAATCTCGACCCGCCGTACCGTCTCGGCGTTGCGAAGCACGATACGGATGAGACGCGACCCGGTGGACGTCTGCTGCAGCGCG
>JABFWM010000447.1 GCA_013362195.1 Acidobacteriota bacterium | reverse complement strand
CGCGGCGACGCAGGTAGATGTGTTCGGGGGTGATCTCGGAGGATGTGATGTCCGGCGCCTGCCTGATCAGCATGATGGTCCTCGGCTCTTCTCTATAACCCCGCCGGCGCACGCGGCATTCCGCCTTGCTCGATATTACAATCCTTTGATGCCGGAGCCGACCGCCACGGATCCCCGCTGGCCCGAACTGTTCTCGGTCATGGTGCACGACATCCGCACCCCGATGACCGTCATCAATGGCTACCTCGACATGCTGTTGAAGGAGCGGTTCGGGCCGGTCAACGACAAACAACGCCACCTCCTCCAGGAGATCCGCAAGCAGTACATAAAGGTGTACGGGATCCTCGCGGACGGCAGCGAGCTGACGAGCATCGAGCGCGGACGCGTCACCTACACCCGCAAACCGGCCGACCTGCACCAGCTCCTCCGCACCGCCATCGAACAGCTGCCGCCGCAGCCGGATCGCGAGGTTCCGGTGGAGCTCGAGACCTCCCCCGGCGACGCGTCCATCGACGCCGACGCGCCCCGCCTGACCAAGGCCTTCTCCAGCATCATCGCCGGCGTGCGCCGCGAGGCGGTGATGGCCGATCGGCTCGTCGTGCGGGAACAGCGAAGCGGGACGGAGTATCAGATCCGGATCGGCGACGACGAGACCATTGCGTCGTTCGACAACGTGTCAATCGCCGACCTGCCGATGTTCGATGAATGGCGCGGCGGCGTCGGGATGACGCTGGCGGTGGCGCGCCGCATCCTCAACGGCCACGACGCCCGTATTGCGGCGCCGCCCGAAGGGCGGAAAACGGGAGCGGTGATCCTGCTGCCGCGGTAGCGACCCGCTGCCCGCCGCGCCGCACCCGCACGCACGCGGCATACACGCGCTCCGGCAGCAGCAGCTCCATGCACGTGACCGCCTTGTCGCAGGCGCGGCGGTAGCACGCGAGACACGGGACGTCGGCGGTGACCACCTCGCCGGTGCCATACGTCTCCAGCTCCCACGGCGAGGTCGGTCCCACGATGGCCACGACCGGCCGCGACACTGCCGTCGCGACGTGCAGCGCGAGACTGTCGGAGGTGACGACCAGATCGGCGCGCTCCACGATCGCGGCAAACTCCGTCAACGTGTTGGCGCAGCCCGCGTCGATGATGCCGGCGTCGGCGGCGCTCGCGCGCATCACGTCGGCATTGAGCGCTCGTTCCTCCGGGCCGCCGGCCACGATCACCGCGGTCCGCGGCTCGCGGCGGCGCACCAGCCGCGCGAACCCGGCATAGTGCGCCGGCGTCCATTTCTTCTGCGGCCATCGGCCGCCCCCGCCGGTGTTCAGCACGACGACGCGATCGAACCCGGCAAGTGACGGCGACAGCCGATCGCGGACCCTGTCGCGCACCGCGGCCGGCACGAACAGCTGCGGGCGGGACCCGCTGTCCTCGAGGCCGCAGATCTCGTGCAGCAGCGACTGATAGGTGCGACGATTGCTGCGCTTCTCGCCGTCGTCCAGTCCCATCACCCACCACTGGCGGGCGGCCACGTTCACCGGCATCACGCGTCCGAGGTCATCGAGCACGTACCCCGCACGGGCGGCGCAGCGCGCGAGGGCGAGAAGAGCGCCGCCCTGTTCGTCAGGATCGAGGCCGAGGCCGAGATCGAAGCGTTCGACCAGCAGCCGCTCGACGGCGCGGTCGCGCGCGACGATCCGGTCGATCAGCGGGTTGCCCTCGAGGAGCGGCATCGCCGGCGCCTCGGTGATCCAGGTGATCTGCGCGCCGGGATAGGCGTGGCGAAGCGCCGGCAGGATGCACGTCGTGCGCAGGACGTCGCCGGCGGCGCCGAGCTTCACGATCAGAATGCGGCGGACGACGCGCGAGTAGTCCTCGCAGCGCTCGTCGCACGCGCGCCCGTCGCGCTTGTGGAACCGGCACGGGATCGCGCCGGTGAAGTGCCGGCAGTCAGGACGCATGGAACTCGACGCCGCAATCGGCCACGCGGCACGCCGTGGCCGCGCAGGAGCCCGCCGGTACGGCGCGGCGAGCCACGCGGCGGAACACGGTTTCGAGCGCCAGACCGACGCGGCGCCAGTCGTATTCCTCGGCGACCGCCATCGCCTCGGCGACGAGCGCGCCGTGCAGCGCCGGACGCGTCAGCACGCGGACAACCGCGTCGGCGAACGCCTCGTCGGTGCC
>JABFWM010000579.1 GCA_013362195.1 Acidobacteriota bacterium | reverse complement strand
ACGGTAAAGGCAAACGCGCCGGCGTCTCCGACTTCGACGATCGCGTCGTGCTCCACCGGGCGCACGTCGCGTTCACCGGCCTGCATCACGCGCGCGAAGACCTTCCTGCCATCGACGGTGAGCGACACCCAGCAGGCAGCGGTCGGGTGGATCTCCAGGCGCATTGGCGCGGCGGCGTTCGCCGAGGCGGCACCCGGATCGGCGACGGGCGGCACGCCCGGACTGGCAGACGGCGCGGCCGCCGGTCGGGCCGCGGACGAGGGCGGCGCCTCGGCACGAGGTGCCGCGATCCCGCTCGCGTGCGCGGCGGCACCTGGCGTCGCCCTCCCGGGCGGGGACGGCGATGCGCGCGACCGCCACGTGAAGTACAGGATGACGGCAACGAGCGGCACCCCGATCGTGACGAGTGTCAGCACCCGCAACGCAAGGTGTTGCCGTCGTTCAAGAATGCTGTCGCCGTGAGGGACGGGGTGGCCGCGCGTCTCGCCGGGCGGCGGCACGTCTTCGAACCGCTGGAGGAATTCGCGAACGGTCTCGTCGGGGTCGAGGCCGACTTCCATCGCGTAGGCGCGCACGAAGGAGCGGCTGAAAATGCCGCCGGCGAGCCTGGAGACGTCGTTGCGTTCGAGCGCTTCGAGCGCGGTGACCGAAATTTTGGTGCTCGCGGCGATCTGTCGCAACGAGATACCGCGCCGCTCGCGCGCCTGGCGCAGCTTCCCGCCGAAATCGCTCATTTTTTCCGGGCACACTGTAGCAGGTTGCCGGCAAACTTCAACTCGCGAAGGCCTCGCGAAGGGTCCGCACGGCGCTTGCGACCTCGGCGGGCGAACGATCCGCCATGAACATGCCGACGGCCGCCACGCCGGCGGCGCCGGCACCCGCGACTTCGCGGGCGTTCGTCTCGTCGATGCCGCCAATCGCCACGACGGGCACGCGCGCGATCGCGCAGAGCGCGCGGAGCGCATCGACCCCCGCGGTCGGATGTCCCGGCGCTTTCCCTGCCGATGGGAACACCGTGCCGAACAGCACGAAATCGCAGCCGCCGGCACGCGCGAGATCGGCGCCAGCGTGAATGGAACAGCCAATCAGGAACCCCCGAGGCGCCACCGCGCGAACGCGCGCGGCGTCGACGGAATCGGCGCGCAGCTGCACGCCGGCGGCGCCGGCGGCCAGCGCGATGTCGACGCGGTCGTTCACCAGGATCCGTGCCGCCGTGCCGCGCACGACGTCGGTGGCAACGCGCACGAGGGCGACGAGATCGCGATCGCACAGATCGCGCTCGCGGATCTGGATCCAGTCCACGCCGGCGGCCGCCGCCGCACGGATGCGCTCGAGCAGCCAGGCCGGGGACGGATCGGCGCCGCGGCGACGGTCGGTCACGAAGCCAATCACGATTCGACGTGAGTAGAATCGGCGCGTGGACGCCGGCGCGAGACCACGGATGCGAGTTCCGCCAGCCCGGCGATCGCCGTGACGACGCCAATCCCGGTCACCGCGCCGCGCACGTACGGGCTCTCGACGACGCGTTCGATGGCAGGGCGGGATGCCGCGAAGCGATTGTGGTCCCACAAGGCGGACCACGGCGCGACGATCAGGATGAGTCCCGCCTCGAGAAAATACGCCGCGAAGAGCAGCCGGCTGATGACCCGGATGGTCAGCTCCCCGTCTGCACTTTCGACAGGCGATCGACCCGCGTCGGCACGTCGCGATAGTCGCCCGCGTCGGCCTGCAGCTCCATGAACACGGCCAGCGCGCGCGCCGTTTCGCCGGCCGTCTCGAGCGTGACGCCCAGATCGTAAAGAAGGGCGCGTCCGTCTTCGACGGTGGGCGCCGGCGCTTCCGCCGCGCGTTCGAGCCACTCGATCGCGCGCGGCGCGTCCTGCTGATCGCGATGCAGGCGCCCCAGCGTCGATGCGGCCTCGAAACGGTGACGCGGCGATCGCGCGGCGGTCTCCAGCGAGCCGACCGCTTCGTCCGTCATCCCCATCTCGAGATACGTGTGGGCGAGCTTCAGGTGCTGCGCGGCTTCGTCCGTACCGGTCTGCCGGGACACCTCGTCGCGAAAATCCTGAAACACTTCGTCGAGCTTCCCGCGGTCGGGCGGCGTGTTCGACCCGGACATGACTGGACTCCCTTCGAGATCGCCGAGCAGCCGCGTGAGATCGATCTCCACGGACCC
>JABFWM010000675.1 GCA_013362195.1 Acidobacteriota bacterium | reverse complement strand
TAGAACGTCAAGGGAATGCACGCCAGGATGGAGGCGATCACGAAGACGGCGAAGTCCCGCTGCTTCATCATCACCAGCGCGTCGAGACCGAGGATGATGCGCGCGGTCACCGCCTGTCCCTTGGCGCGCGGCGGCGTGTGCGGCAGCGCGGCGATGCTGTAGATCGCCATCACGATCGAGCTGACGGCGGCCAGCATGAACGGCACGGTCGTCGGCTCGACCCGCATGAAGCCGACGATCAGGTTGATCACGATCCACCCGATCGTGCCCATGACGCGGATCGGCGGAAAGTCGCGGCCGGGATTGGCGACCTGCTGCATCGCGATGGAATTGGTCAGCGCGATGGTCGGGAAATAGCACAGGCAGAAGGCGAGCACGAGCGCGTAGACCGCGCCGAAGGACGTCACCTTGGTCAGCGCGAACATGCAGATCGCGCCGAGCACGTAGAGCACCGCCATCACGCGCTCGGTCGCGAAAAAGCGGTCGGCGATCAGACCGACGAAGAACGGCGACAGGAGCGACGCGACCGACGCCGTGCCGAAGACGGCGCCCGCCTGCGTGCCGGAAAAATGCAGCGTGCTCGTGAGGTAGGTCGTGATCGTCACGTACCACGACCCCCACACGATGTACTCGAGGAACATCATCGCGCCGAGGCGCGTTTTCACGAATGCGGCCACGCAGGTCTCCCTCTGTTGGTATCAGGCCTTCGCTGGATCGTCCGGATTCGGCAGCATCAGGTCCCGGATCTGTGCGTCGAGATCGTGGCACGCGCCGATGAACTGGCGCAGCGTCCGCCGGGTCGGTGGAAACGTGTCGAACTCCTCGACCGCGAGGCCGTCCTCCGTGAACGCGCGCACGAAGTCGGGAAATTTCATGAGCGCGGCGACGACCGCCGCATCGACCGGGCGATCGATCCGCGGCGCGACCTCCACGTCGCTGGCATTGAAGCGCTGCTGCCACTTGTAGGGCGGCGAGATCACCACGTCGCCGCCGATGAATTCGCTCCAGTGCATGTGGTTCCGGAACGCCGCCGACAGCAGGCGCAGCCGGTACCCGCGCTCCTTGAAGATGCGGTACGTCTTCTTGAACACGGCGACGCCGGCCCACTCGAGAACCCCGGGGTCGACGCTGATCGCCTGCTGCTCGGCCGCGACCTTCAGCCAGTCGTCCAGGCGCCCGACCATGATCGTACACACCGAGCCCATCGACGCGATGTCCTGTGCCTCCTGCTCGCGCCGGCGGAACCCCCGCTCCACCGCCTCGGCCACCGCAAGGCACTGCGGCAGCGAGAAGCACACCGTGGCGTTGATCGTGATGCCGCGATACGTGGCCTCCTCGATGGCCGCGATGCCCGCCGCGGTCGCCGGAATCTTGACGATGATGTTGGGGGCCAGACGCGAGAACCGCTCCGCCTGCGCGACGATCGCCTCGGGGTTGCGATAGAGCCGCGGGTCCGTCTGCACCGACAGGCGCCCGTTCTTTCCCTGGTGCGCGTCGAAAATCGGCTTCAGCAGCGCCGCCGCCTTCCTCGTCATCTCTTCGACGAGCTGCCACGCGATCTGCTCCTCGGTGGCGGTCGGCATCGCGCCTATCAAAGAAAGGATGCGGTCCTTCCAGAGGTGCATCTCCTTCTTCAGGACCTCGACGACGATGACCGGGTTGCACGTCGCCCCGACCGCGCCCTGCTCGATCGACCAGGTCAGCTCCTGGATCGACGACGAATCGTTCCAGAGCGCCGTCGGCGTCGTCCGGGTCATCTCATGGAGGCGGCCCTTGTACTTAGAGGAGGCTACGGTGGTCATGGCGCCCCAGGCTCGGTGATCATGGAATGCGCAAGGGTATACACTGCCGTCGCGAGATTCAACCATTGGAGCCGGGCGGCCGCATGGTCCGCCGGCGTGTGCGAGGCCACCGTGCAGAACTATGTTGAGGGCGCGTGGCGCCCCTCGAGCGCCACAGAAACGCTGCCCGTCGTGAACCCGGCGACGGGTGAGGAACTGGAACGGGTACCGCTCTCTCCCGCCGCGGACGTCGACCATGCCGCGCAGGCGGCGGCCCGTGCCTACCCGGCGTGGCGCCGCGTCCCGGTCACCGACCGCGTGCAATACCTGTTCAAGCTGAAGGCGCTGCTCGAGGAGCACTTCGAGGACCTGGCGCGCACCATCACGATGGAAGCGGGCAAGACCCTGACGGAATCGCGCGGCGAGATGCGGCGCGCCATCGAGAACGTCGAGGTCGCCGCGGCCGCCCCGATCCTGATTCAGGGCTACAACTCCGAGGACATCGCCGCGGGCATCGACGAGATCATGATCCGGCAGCCGCTCGGCGTCTGCGCGGTGATCGCGCCGTTCAACTTCCCGGGGATGATTCCGTTCTGGTTCTTCCCGTACGCGATTGCCGCGGGCAACACCAGCATCATCAAGCCCTCGGAGCGGGTGCCGCTGACGATGGAGAAGGTCTTCGCGCTGCTGGATTCGCTGCGTCTGCCGCCGGGAGTCATGAACCTCGTCAACGGCGGCCGCGAGGCGGTCGACGCGATCCTCGACCATCCGTTGATTCGCGCGGTCAGCTTCGTCGGATCGAGCGCGACCGCGCTGCACGTCTATTCGCGCGCCGCCGCACACGGCAAGCGCGTCCAGTGCCAGGGCGGCGCCAAGAACCCGGTGGTGATCCTGCCGGACGCCGACGTGGCGTCGGCCACGGACATCGTCGCGGACAGCGCGTTCGGGTGCGCCGGACAGCGCTGCCTCGCCTCCTCGTTTGCGATCACCGTCGGCGAGGCGTCGAGGCCGTTCGCCGACGCGATGCAGGCGCGGGCGCGCGCCCGCGTCACCGGCTACGGACTCGACGACGGCGTGCAGATGGGGCCGGTGATCACGCCCGAGAGCCGCGCGCGCGTCGAGCAGTTGATCGACAAGGCGGCGCGGGAAGGCGCGACCGTGACGGTCGACGGCCGTCATCCCGACGTGAAGTACAAGAAGGGCAACTTCGTCGCGCCGACGATTCTCGAGGACCTGCCCCTGACCAGCGACGTGGCCGCCACGGAAATCTTCGGCCCGGTGCTGTCGATCCACCGCGTCGACGACATCGATGCGGCGATCAACGTCGTGAACTCCGGCCGCTACGGGAACCAGGCGTCGCTGTTCACGAGCAGCGGCGCGAGCGCCCGCAAGTTCCGCTACGAGGCGGAAGTGGGCAACGTCGGCATCAACGTCGGAGTCGCGGCGCCGATGGCGTTCTTTCCGTTCAGCGGCGCGCGCGAGAGCTTCTTCGGCGACCTGCACGGGCAGGGACGCGACGCGTTCGAGTTCTTCACCCAGCAGAAGGTCGTCGTGGAGCGCTGGCCCAAAGCCTGGTCGCGCAAGTTCTAGTGTCCAGTCAACCGCATCGCCGCGCCCTGCTGGAGTCGGCCGAGTTCCGGCATCTCGTGGGCCGCCGCTGGCGGATGTCGCTGGTGCTGAGCGCCCTGCTGTTCGCGCTCTACTACGGCTACATCCTCCTGATTGCGACGAACCGCGCGCTGCTGTCGCGCCGCATCGGCGACGCGACCACCCTCGGCATCCCGCTCGGCGCCGCCGTGATTGCCGGCGCCTGGGTGCTGACGGCGGTCTACGTCGTCTGGGCCAACCGCTACTACGACGCCGAAGCGGCGCGCCTGCGCGCGCGCGCCGAGCGCGACTGAGCGTTCATGCAGACGACGCTCGGCACGCCAACCCCGTCGGCCATCGTCTTCTTCCTCGTGATCGTCGCGTTGACGCTCGCCGTCACCTACTGGGCGGCGCGGCGGACGCGATCGACGCGCGAGTTCTATGCCGCGGGGCGATCGATCGGTCCGCTGCAGAACGGCCTCGCGCTGGCCGGCGACTATATGAGCGCGGCCTCGTTCCTCGGGATCGCCGGCCTCGTGGCGCTGCGCGGCTACGACGGGATGATCTACGCCACCGGCTGGCTGGTCGGCTGGCCGGCGCTGATGTTCCTGATTGCCGAACCGCTGCGCAACCTCGGCAAGTTCACGTTCGCGGACGTTGTCGCCTTCCGGCTGCGGCAGGCGCCCGTACGCGTCGCGTCGGCGTTCGGCGCGATGCTGACGCTGCTCTTCTACGTGCTCGCGCAAATGGTGGGCGCCGGCAATCTCATTCGCCTGATGTTCGGCCTGTCCTACGAGTGGGCGGTGTTGAGCGTGGGCGTCGTGATGCTCGCCTACGTGCTCTTCGGCGGCATGCTGGCCACGACGTGGGTCCAGATCATCAAGGCCGTCCTGCTGCTGCTCGGCGTCTCTCTGCTGACGGGGCTCGTGCTGTGGCAGTTCCATTTCTCGCCAGGCGCGCTGTACGCCTCGGTGGCGCGGCAGTACGGGCAGGCAGCGCTCGAGCCCGGCGGCCTCGTCACCGATCCGGTGGACGCGGTGTCGCTCGGCATCGCGCTCATGCTCGGCCTGCTCGGCCTTCCGCACATCCTGATGCGCTTCTACACCGTTCCCGACGCGAAGGCCGCGCGCGGGTCCGTGCTCTATGCCACGGGCTTCATCGCCTACTTCTACCTGATCATCCCGATCGTCGGCTTCGGCGCGGCGGCGCTCGTCGGCCGCGACGCGATCCGCGCGATCGACGCCGGCGGCAACATGGCGGCGCCGCTGCTCGCGGAACTGCTCGGAGGCACGCCGTTTCTCGGCTTCATCGCGGCGGTCGCGTTCGCGACCATCCTGGCGGTGGTCGCCGGCCTGACGCTCGCGGGCGCCAGCGCGCTGTCACACGACATCTTCACGCACGCCATCCGGAAGGGGCACGCGAGCGAGCACGAGCAGATCCGGATTGCGCGATTCGCGACGGTCGGCTTCGGCATCGGCGCCGTCGTCCTCGGCATGCTGTTCAAGGGACAGAACGTGGCGTTCATGGTCGGGCTCGCCTTCGCGGTGGCCTGCAGCGCGAACTTCCCGCCGCTGCTGCTCTCGATCGTGTGGCGCCGGTTCAACACCGCCGGCGCCGTCACGTCGATCCTGTCGGGCGCCGTGCTGTCGCTGTTGCTGATCCTGCTGAGTCCGACGGTGTGGGTTGACGTCCTCCATTACCCGGCGGCCGTGTTTCCGCTGCGCAATCCCGCGATCGTCTCGATGCCGGTCAGCTTTCTCTGCGGCATCGCGGCGTCGCTGCTCACGCGCGAACCCGACGCGGAGGTCCGCTTCGACGACGAAAAGCTGCGGACGTATCTCGGCATTGGCGCCGAGTGAGCGCCTCGACCGCGGCAGGCGGCTGGCAGACGGCTCGCATGCTCGCAACGCCATGCGTCTGCTGAGCGCTCTGTTCGTGCTGGCGGCCGCGGCGCCTGTCGCGCAGGGGCCGCCCGTCTTCAACTCGTTTGCGTCGGTCGAGCTGACCCTCGAAGCGCCCCTGCAGCGCTTGTTCGACAAAGGCATCGAGGACGAGCAGTTCAGCGTCCCGGGCGTGTTGTCTTATCGCGACGGCACGAATGGGCGCGATGTCACCATCCCGGACGTCGAGGTCTCGGTTCGCGGCCACACCAGCAGGCGCGAGATCGAGTGCTCGTTTCCCAAGCTGAAACTCAAGTTCCGGAACGCCGGGGCGCGTGATGCGTCGATGTTCGCGGGCCTCTCCGGCCTGCGGATCGGCAGCCACTGCGGCGAGAATCCGGACGAGCAGCTCACGCCGAAGTACGGCCGGCTGGCCAACGAGAAATCGCCCTGGCGCGAAGCGTTCGTCTACCGCGCGCTGCATCTCGCGGGCGTGCCGACGCTGGCCGCGCGTCCGGCGCGCATCACCTACGTCGACAAGGACGCGGGCCGCGGGCCGCTGGTACGCAACGCGATCCTGCTCGAGACCGACGAGGATGTGACGCGACGGCTGGACGGCACGCGTGAGATCAAGGAGGAGGAATTCACCAGCGCGCGCGATCAATTCACGGCGGCCGACACCGTGACGATCGCGTTCGGCGAAGCGATGGTGGGGAACTTCGACTGGTGCCTGCGGTTCTTTCCCGGAGACGCCTACCGGTGCGACGCGCACCGCCCGCTCTGGAACGTCATGGCGATTGCGCGCGGCGACCGACGCGCGGTGCCCGTGCCGGCCGACTTCGATCTTGCCGGGATGGTCGTCGGCCGACACCCCTGGTTCGGGAAGGTGTACAACCTGGATGTCGTGCCGTCGCGGTCGTCGATCGACGTGGAGGTCCTCAGCCAGGTGCAGCGGACGCGGTCGCTGTTCACGCGCGCCGAACTGGATGAGGGGCGCCGGCATTTTCTCGAGCGCCGCGGCGCGATCTACGCCGCGCTCGAGGAGGCGCCGCTCGATCCACACGGCCGGGAGCTCGCGCGCCAGCACCTGGACGCCTTCTACGGCGCGATCGAGAACGACGCGTCGTTCTACCGTCCGCTGGTCGTGAAGCCGGACGTGCGCGTCTACGTCGATGCGGCGAAGACGCGCGAGGCCTGCGCCGCGGCCGACACGCTGCTGCCGGGAACGCCGGTCCGCGAAGTACGCCGCGACGGCGGGATGGCCGAAGTCGCCATCCTCGATGCGCGGTGGCACTGGGCGCCGCCGGCGTCATGTCCGGCCGTGCAGTCGGGCACGGTCTGGATTGACGCCAGCGCCCTCTCGACGAACTACCCGCAACAGTAGCGGACGCCGGCCGTCGCCCCCCTTACCCCTTCACGGCTTCGACGTCGAGCGAGATCTTGACGTCATCGCCGACGAGGAACCCGCCGGTCTCGAGCGCCGCGTTCCACGTCAGGCCGAAATCGCTGCGCTTGATCTTGGCGGTCGCGGCGAAGCCGATGCGCTCGCCGCCCCACGGATCCTTGCCGCGGCCTTCGTAGGTCACGTCCAGCGTGGCCGGCCGCGTCACCCCGTGGATGGTCAGATCGCCGGACAACTTGAACGACTCCAGCGTCCCGTCGATCGACGTGCTGCGGAACGAGATCTTCGGATACTTCTCGACGTCGAAGAAGTCGCCCGACCGCAGGTGCGTGTCGCGCTGCGGCTCCCGCGTGTCGATGGTCGCGACCTCGATGTCGATGTCCACCTTCGAGGCGGAGAAGGTCGGCTCGTCGAGGCGGATCTCGCCGGTGACGCCGCTGAACCGTCCCTTCACGGTCGTGATCATCATGTGCTTGACCGCGAACTCGACGTGGGTGTGCGTCGGATCGATCTTCCAGGTCGTGGTCCCCGCTGCGGTCTGTGTCGCTGATGCCATTTGCTGTTCTCCTTGCACGGCTGTGCTTAGCTAATCAATCCTGTGTCACTATATTTTAGTAAGTTAGTTGTGTCAAGTAGGCAAATTCGCTACAATCGCGTCATGGCATTTCATCCGGCGTTGTGCGCGCGGTTCCATGCGGCCGTCGAGCTCGTCGGACGACGCTGGACCGGAGCCGTGATCCAGCTGCTGATGCACGGACGCATGCGCTATGCCGAATTGCGCGGCGCGATTCCGGACATCAGCGACCGCATGCTGTCGGAGCGATTGCGCGAGCTGGAGAGCGAAGGGATTCTGGAGCGTCTGGTCGTGCCCGAGACCCCTGTACGGGTTGAATACGAACTGACCGAAAAGGGGCGCGCGCTCGAACGCGCCCTGGCCGAGATGGGCAAGTGGGCCGAGCGGTGGGGAACCGCCGAGCCTAGCCGTTCACCATCCGCATCCCCCCCTCGGGATAGCGCGAGCCCGCGGCCACGCCGCGCGGCGCGATCGCGTCGAGCGCGGCCAGATCGTCCCGCGTCAGCCTGACGTCGACGGCGCGCGCATTTTCTTCCACACGCTCGCGCTGCCGCGACCCGGGAATCGGCACGATGTCATTGCCCTGCGCGAGCAGCCACGCCAGCGCCAGCTGCGCCGGCGTGCAGCGCTTGTCGCGCGCCATCGCTTCGATGCGCGCCACCAGCGCGAGGTTCTTCTGAAAGTTCTCTCCCTGAAACCGCGGATTGTTGCGCCGCCAGTCGTCGGGCGCGAAATCGTCGGGCGACTTGAAGCGGCCCGTCAGGAACCCGCGGCCGAGCGGGCTGTAGGCAACGAACGTGATGCCGAGCTCGCGGCAGGTGGCGAGAATCTCCTCTTCGGGATCGCGCGACCACAGCGAGTACTCCGTCTGGAGCGCGGCAATCGGATGCACCTTGTGAGCACGGCGAATCGTCGCCGGCGCCGCCTCCGACAACCCGAGCGCGCGCACCTTGCCAGCCGCGACCAGTTGGGCCATCGCGCCGACGGTGTCTTCAATCGGTGTCGCGGGATCGACGCGGTGCTGGTAATAAAGATCGATGCGCTCGACGGCCAGCCGCTTGAGCGACGCGTCGCACGCCTGGCGGACGTAGTCGGGGCGACCGTTGACGCCGACGAAGGTGCCGTCTTCCTTCCGGACGTTGCCGAACTTCGTCGCCAGCACGACCCGGCTGCGGCGATCGGCGATCGCCCGACCGACGAGCCGCTCGTTCG
>JABFWM010000550.1 GCA_013362195.1 Acidobacteriota bacterium | reverse complement strand
CCGCGCCACCGTCGGCAGATAGATGTACCGCGGCCCGTCCTGCTCGTGGCGGACGTGCCCTTTGTCTTCGAGAATTCTCAACAGCGCGCGGACCGCCGAGTAAGATGGCGGTTCGGGGAGCGCGGCCTGCACCTCGGCCGCGGTGGCCCGGCCGTTTCGATACAGGATGTCCAGGATCTGCCGCTCGCGGCGGCTCAAGTCACGATGCGCACTGGTCATGAGGGCGTTCCGGGTGCGGTTCACACAGCCTTAGACGGATGCCGGGCCGAAAAGGTGCTACGAAAATAGCACCGGGGTAAGAAATTAGCAACCGCTCGCTTTGCGAGCGTTCGGCATAAGATGACGGCCATTCGTCGCCGGCTGCCGGTGCCGCGCGATCCGGAGGAACACGCGTCATGTGGAAGGAATTTCGGGAGTTCGCCGCCCGGGGCAACGTCATCGATCTCGCGGTCGGTGTGATCATCGGGGCGGCGTTCGGCAAAATCGTCACCTCGTTCGTCAACGACGTCGTCATGCCGCCTATCGGCATGCTGCTCGGTCGGGTGGATTTCCGCAGCCTGTTCATCGCGCTCAACGGACAGACCTACGCGTCGATCGCGGATGCGCAGAAGGCGGGCGCGCCAACGATCAATTACGGCGTGTTCCTGAACACCATCCTCGAGTTCCTCATCATCGCCTTCGTCGTGTTCCTGCTCGTGCGGCAGATCAACCGTCTCAAGGAGCCGCCGCCCACGGCGCCCGAACAGCCGGTGCGCGACTGCCCGTATTGCGTCTCGCGGATCCCCGCGGCGGCGCGGCGCTGTCCGCACTGCACGTCGGACCTGGGTGCCACCCGCGCGTGACCGATTCGGTCAACGAACTCCCTCCGGAGCTGCGGGCCTTTCTGCATAGCTGCATCGAGTCCATCGAGCAGGTGGAGGTACTGATTCTGCTGCGCGGATCGGAGCGCTCCCGCACCGTCGGCGACATCGCGACGGCGCTTCGCTTGACGCCCGCCGGCGCGCGCCGCGATCTCGAGACGCTGACCGCGCGCGGGCTGCTCGACGTGCACGTCGGCCCCGAACTGAGCTATCGCTACCGTCCGAAGTCGCCGGACCTCGGACGGTATTGCGACCTGCTGGCCGAATGCTACGTGACGGCGCGCCAGGACGTCTTCGGCTACATCGCGGCGAAATCGCGGCTGGCGATGAAGCGCTTCGCGGACGCCTTCAACCTGCGGGACCGCGACCCTCGATGATGGCAGTCGCCGTTTACATCCTGTGCGTGATGACGAGCACCTTCTGCGCGACGCTGCTCCTGCGCGAGTTCCTGCGGACGCGCGCGCGGCTGCTGCTCTGGAGCAGCCTCTCCTTCGCCGCCTTCGCGGTCAACAATGCGCTGGTCTTCATGGATCTCGTCGTGCTGCCGTCGAGCGACCTGTCGCTCTTTCGCGCGCTCGCGGCGCTGCTGGCGATCGGTCTGCTGCTCTACGGGCTGATATGGGACGCCTCCTGACGCTCGTGCCGTTCATGCAGGGCGCCGTCGCGATGGGCTGCGTCGTGGCGGGGATGTTCTTCTTGCGGTTCTGGCGCGAGTCGCGCGATCGACTGTTCCTCTTCTTCTGCGTCGCGTTCTGGATGCTCGGCCTGTCCTATCTGGCCCTCGGCACCGTCGCGGTTGCGACCGAGTGGCGCGTCTACGTGTTCCTGCTGCGCCTGCTCGCGTTCTGTACCATCGTGGTCGGGATTGCCGAGAAGAATCGCCGCTGACGCGGCTATGCGAGTCCGGTGGAGCGCTGGCTCGTCGCGACCGCTGCGCCGACGGCGGCGGGCAGCCTGACGACGAACGTGGCGCCGCATCCGACACCATCGCTGGCCGCCGTGATCGTGCCGCCGTGCAGCTCCACGAGGTGCTTGGCAATCGCGAGGCCGAGCCCGAGGCCGAACGCCGAGCGCGTGGTCGTGGAATCCTGCTGGCGGAAGCGCTCGAACACGTGCGGCAGGAAGTCGGGCGAGATGCCTTGCCCGTTGTCCTTGACGGTGAACTGCACGTCTCCGCCGACGCGCTGAATCCGGACGTCGACGCGCCCGCCGGCCGGCGTGAACTTGATCGCGTTGTTCACCAGGTTCGTGAGCACCTGCTGCAGCCGGCGCGCCTCGGCCATGATCGGCGTCGCGGTCGGGTTCACCGACGCGACGAGCTGCACGCCCTT
>JABFWM010000450.1 GCA_013362195.1 Acidobacteriota bacterium | reverse complement strand
CGGTAATGAGGGCGATGACGAGGACGACGCCGGCGAACGTGATGAGGAGCAGCGTGGAAGGATCCGGCGGGTGCATGCGTGCCGTGCAAGCTTACATCGGTGGTCGGTGGCGAGTGGCCGGAAGCGCGTGGCGATCGTCCGAGATCGTCCTCGCGCCGGGCCGCGATGGTGGACCGTCCACTAGACCGGCACCCGGCGCCGTTCGCGGGCCGACCGATAGACCGCGAATGCGACCGCGAGTGCGGTGCGGGCGTCGCGGATCGTGGCCGCGGGCTGCCGCCCGTGTTCGACGCAGTCGATCAGGTGCGCGAGCGGCGCCGCGGTCGCGGGAGCAAAGGGCTCCTCGCTCTGGCGTTCGAACACCCAGTCGGCCGCACCCGCCGCGAGCACGGCGCGGCCGGGCGCCCGGAACCACTGCTCGTGGATCTCGCCCCGGGTGCCCACGATCTCCAGCCGGACGACGCTGTTGTATTTCGGCGACGGCCCCGTCGTCCGTGGCGCGTTGATCGTCCACGACGCTTCGAGGGTCGCGACGACACCGTTCGCGAAGGTCAACGTGGCCTGCCCCCAGTCCTCGACGGGGAGCTCCTTGTGCACGAGATTGGCCACGCGTCCGTCGACGTCGACGACCTCACTGCCAGTCAACCATCGCAGCGCGTCAATCCAGTAGATGCCCTCATCGATGAATGCTCCGCCGGGCACCTTGTTCGGATCGACGAACCATCCGGGCCGTCCCGACCGGAACCAGTCCTCGGCGATCGACCACCGGCAGGTCTGGTGCAGAACGACGATGCTGCCGATCTCGCCGGCCTCGATGCGCGGCTTGAGATCGGCGAGGCGCAGCCGCATCAGTCCCTGCAGCGGAAAGCAGCACACGTCAGCGCGCTCGACGGCCTGCACCATCCGATCGGCGTCATCGAGGGTCATCGCCATCGGCTTGCCGACGATCAGGTGCTTGCCGGCCTGCGCGCAGCGCACCGTCAGATCCGCGATCTCCGACACGGGGGTTGCGATATGGACGATGTCGACGGACTCGCGTCTGAGGAGTTCGTCGTAATCGCTGTAGGCCTTGACGCCGAAGGTGGAGGCAAAGGCGTCCAGCTGCGCCGCGTCGGGCCACGCGGCGGCGACGAGCTGCGCGTCGCGATGTTCCGCGAGTCCCCGCGCGAGCCCGTACGCCGAATACCAATGTCCCAACCCGAGAACCGCGACCCGCCACGGACGTGTTGTCTTCGCTCGCGTCATCGAACCTGCGAGTATATCGACAACCGTTGTCGGACTTCCGCGCGGCCGGCCGCCTAGATCACGGGCGCGGGCGCCGACAGCGCCGCGAGCACTTCCTTGTAGAGATACTTCGCGCCTTCGATGCCGTTGAGCGGGCCGGCCTCGTATTCGAGCGCGAAGGTTCCCTTGAAGCCGCCGGCGAGCATGATCCGCACCGATCGCTGGACGTCGTTCCGCTCGCCCCAGCGGTCCCAGTATTTCGCGTGGACGTTGGTGTGCGAGTACGGCGCGAGCGCCTTGAGACCGTTGAACAGCATCAGCTCGTGCTCCCAGTTGCAGAAATCGGGGGAGGCCTCGCAGAACGGATGGTTCACCGTGTCGAGGATGATGCGGATGTTGATCGGATCGGCGGCAAGGCCCCAGTGGTTCTCGATCGTGACCCTCACGCCGCGATCGCCGCCGTAATCGGCCATCTCCTTGTAGGACTCGATGGCGTTGTGGAGGAGCGGGACGATCTCGTTGTTCTTCGGATAGCGCGTCTCGGGGTCGACGATCGCGTTCGGGCGGATGCTCGGGCCGAGCGCCTGCGGCGAGTTCATGCGCACCGACCTGGCGCCGAGGATCACCGCCGCGTCCAGCCATTTCTTGCCGATCTCGACGCCGGCCTTGCGTGCCGCCGCGTCCGAGTCGGCGAGATTGGTCGGCGCGTTGTTCGAGATGTGCTGCACCTTCGTGCCGGCGGCCGCGGCCCTGGACGCGAGCGTCTCCAGCCACTTCCGCCCCGGCGCGCTGGACGGGTCGAACTGCCGTCCCGTGAACATGCTGTCGTCGCTGACGTCGCCGAACAGCCCCGAAAAGATGTCCATGTGCGTGACGCCGGGGAAGGTGTCCTTTGTGAATTGCGGGTAGTCCAGCTTCGTGATCTCGCCGTTCTTCTTCTTCAGGTCGTCAGACAGCTGTGTCCCTGCGC
>JABFWM010000465.1 GCA_013362195.1 Acidobacteriota bacterium | reverse complement strand
CCCAGTCCGTTGACAACGCCTAACTCCTTTCGTAGCTTACTTGTCTGTCGAAAAACCCCTAGGGCCTTCGGCGCACCGATCCGGATGCGCGAGGGCTCCGACTGAATTCTCTGGACCTGTCATGAAGACTTTCACCGCCACCCCGACCGACATCCAGCACGACTGGTATGTCGTCGACGCCGAGGGCATGGTGCTCGGCCGCCTGGCGTCGCAGATCGCCAAGATCATCCGCGGCAAGCACAAGCCGACGTTCACCCCGCACATGGACACGGGCGACAACGTCATCGTCATCAACGCGGCGAAGGTCGCGGTGACCGGCAAGAAGGCGGAGCAGAAGCAGTACTTCCGCCACACGGGCTACATGGGACACGAGCGCTTCACCCCCTTCGCGGAAGTGATCGCGAAGCACCCGGAGCGGGTGATCGAGAAGGCGGTCTACGGGATGCTCCCGAAGAACGCCCTCGGCCGCCAGAAGCTGCGGCTGAAGCTCCGTGTCTACCCCGGCGCCGAGCATCCGCACAAGGCCCAGCAGCCCAAGACCCTGAACCTCAAGCAGAGCGAGACGAAGTAATGGCGGACAGCCAGATCCACAGCGTCGGTCGGCGGAAGGAAGCGGTCTGCCGCGTGTACCTGAAGGCCGGCAGCGGCAAGTGGGACGTCAACGGGCGGACGCTCGGCGACTATTTCCCGCGCCCCTCGCTCGTCTCCGCGATCCAGCAGCCGTTCACCGCGACCGACCTCCTCGGCCGCTACGACGTGAAGGCGAACCTCGAGGGTGGTGGCGTCACCGGTCAGGCCGGCGCGCTCCGGCTCGCGGTCGCCCGCGCGCTGGTGAAGATCGACGAAGGTCATCGGCGCAAGCTGCGTGACCTCGGGCTCCTGACGCGCGACGCGCGCGCGGTGGAGCGCAAGAAGCCGGGCCGTCCGAAGGCCCGCAAGCGCTTCCAGTTCAGCAAGCGCTAGGCAGGACGCAGCACGGTGCGCGCGATCGTCGCGCGCACCGATCTCACACGCGGTTCCAGTCGTCGTCGGGTGCCGGATACGTTCCGGTCGGCGATGGCAGCGAAGAGCCGCGGACGACACGAACCGATCAGGAGCAGTTCGCATGGCCGGCATCACCCTCGAGCAGTTGCTCGCCGCCGGTGTCCATTTCGGACACCAGACCCGCCGCTGGAACCCGAAGATGCGCCAGTTCATCTTCGCGGAGCGGAACGGGATCCACATCATCGATCTCCAGAAGACGCTCCGGCAGGTGGAGCTCGCGCAGAAGCTCGTGCGCGAGGTCATCCTGCGCGGCGAGAACGTCCTCTTCGTCTGCACCAAGCGCCAGCTCGCCGGCCTCGTCCGGCAGGAAGCGGAGCGCTGCGGCGCGATGTACGTCACCGAGCGCTGGCTCGGCGGGATGCTCACCAACTTCAACACCGTGAAGAAGCAGCTCCGTCGGCTCAAGGAGCTGCAGGCCGGTGCGGAAGAGGGCGGCGAGTTCTCGAACTACACGAAGAAGGAGCAGCTGATGATGTCGCGCGAGCGCGACAAGCTCGCGAAGTACTTCAGCGGCATCAGCAACATGACGCGCCTGCCCGGACTCATCTTCGTCGTCGACTCGAAGAAGGAGCGCATCGCGGTCAGCGAGGCGAACAAGCTCGGGATCCCGATGGTCGCCGTCGTCGACACGAACGCGGACCCGGATCTGATCACGGTGCCGATCGCGGGCAACGACGACGCGATCCGCTCGGTCGAGCTGATCACGAAGACCATCGCCGACACGATCGAGGAGGCGCGCCGCGAGGCTCCGGTGCGCGCGTCGGTCGAGGAAGGCGAGGAGAGCACCTACAGCAGCGATCGCGGGATGGAAGCCGCGGCGGGTGACGACGAGCGCAAGCGCCGTCGCCGTCCGCGCCGGCGCCGGGCGAAGCCCGAGGCGATCGCCGCGATGCGGAAGGGCGGCGCCGAGGGAGAGGCAGCCGAAGGCGGTGAGGGCGCCGAGGGCGGCGACGAGGGCGAGGAAGCCGGCGCCTGAGGCCTGTCGTCGCACGGCACTTTATGTAGAATCCATACGCCGCCGGCCGTTCGGTCGGCGGCGTTTCCACGACACAGCGGTTCACGCAGGGATGACGAGATGACCACGACGACGACGTTCACGGCGAAGGACGTGCAGGAGCTCCGCCAGCGCACCGGCGCCGGGATGATGGAGTGCAAG
>JABFWM010000521.1 GCA_013362195.1 Acidobacteriota bacterium | reverse complement strand
TGCTCTGTTGAAATCCTGGTACGGTGCGCGATGTGCTGCGACGGTGCGTTGTTGGTCGCAGGTGGTGCGCATGCGTGTAATGACGAAGTCAACGATACTCCTTGCCCGGGAGGCGATGCGCGTGGGGCAGCTCGCGCTTCCCGCCTATCGGAGCCGCTTCTCGAAGCACGATTTCACTCAACCGCAGCTGTTCGCCCTGCTCGTGCTGCGTCAATTCCTGCGCCGCGACTACCGCGGCCTGACGACCCTCCTTAGCGAGTGGCGCGAGCTCCGCGCCGCGCTGAGGCTGACCAAGGTGCCCCACTACTCCACGCTCTGCTACGCCGAGCAGCGCCTCTTTGCCGGGGCTGAAAAAAGGGGGCCTTCCGCCAGCTCCAGCACCGGACGCTTGAGCGGGCGCACCAGCTTGGGCTCCTCGGCCCCGCGATCGTCGCCGCCATCGATGCAACGGGGCTCGAGTCGCGCCATGTCAGCGTCTACTTCTCGATCCGCCGTGCGGCGGGCGAGCCGCGCGAGTTTCGCTGCCAGCACTGGCGCCAACGCTACTGGCCGAAGCTCACGACGGTGATCGACACTGCCTCGCACCTTGTGCTCGCCGCGGTCCCCGAGCTCGGGCCATCGCAGGACTCGCCCAGCTTTACACCGGCGATGCGCCAAGCAAGCGCGCAGTTGCGCCGCCTGGGCCTGACGCCCGGCGCGGCGCTCGCCGACGCGGCCTACGACGCCGAGCACAATCATCGGCTTTGCCACGAAGAGTTGGGCATTGCCACGACGGCGATCAAGGTGAACCCGCGCCGCACCCGACACTCGCACCGCTGGCCGGTGACGCACTACCGCCGCGCAATGCGCCGGGCCTTCCCGCGCACCCTGTATCAGCAACGCTGGCAGGCGGAGAGTGTATTTTCACGGCTGAAGCGGCATCTGGGTGCGGCGCTCACCGCCCGTCGCGCACCGGCACAGGATCGTGAACTGCTGCTGCGCGTCCTCACGCACAACGTTGCGCTCCTCTGGCGCACCGTAGCAGGATTTCAACAGAGCAACAGAACAATCTAAATAATTGGGGATCGATGTACGTGCTCCAAAGCTTCAGATAGGCCGACGCAAGGCCGGCCGCAAACCGCTATGAGCACCAACGTAAGGGCGTCTCCTCGAACTGTGCATCGCGTCGCAACGCGGCAAGTAATGCGCGGCAGAGGAAGAGAGTTACGCTGCGAGCCGGGTCCCCGTCCCAGGACTTGATGACCAGCGGGAGCAGTTGCGCGACCGCCTTCGCGGTCGCTGTGAGCCGCTCCATATGACCTACGCTAGCGTCCATGGAGAGAACGCAAGCGGGTCTAGCGATCGGCCGACCAGAGGAGGAGTCGTGCGTCACACCGCCATCATCCGCCACATCGCCGCCACGCTCCTCGTCGCCACCGCTGCCGTCGCGTCGCGCGGTGTGGCACAGGGTACGCCGCCCGGTCCGGCGCCCGCCACGGGCCAGTCGCCGGCCGTGGACACACTGCGGCAAGCGATCGTCGCCGCGGACAGCGCGCTCTTCGATGCGTTCAACCAGCGCGACGCAAGGACGCTCGCGACGTTCTTCACGCGGGACCTCGAGTTCTACCAGGACAACGAAGGGGTCGAGACGTTCGCGCAGACGATGCGGGACTTCCGCCAGATGTTCGCACAGCCGGCCGCGATCCGTCGTGAGCTCGTTCCCGGCACACTCGAGGTGTATCCGATCAGGAACTACGGCGCGATGGAGGTGGGCCGTCACCGGTTCTGCCACCTCGAGAATGGCCGGAACGAGTGCGGCGAGTTCTCCTTCGTGCATATCTGGCGACGCACCAGGGCGGGGTGGAGGATCGCGCGCGTCGTCAGCTACGGACATTAGCGGAACCGGCCTCCGGGCGTGCGCTCCGGTCGCCGACGCGGCGCTCCCCGATCGCGTCATGACCGCGATCGCTCGGTTGCGGACGGGCAGGACGCTGGCTGCACGAGGTGCTCACGGCGGGTCTCACCGCTAATGAGGTCCTGGCAGCGTCGGGAGCGGGAAGACTATGGCAGTGGACTCGTGTGGTGGTCGAAGCTGACGAGGCGAGCCGCTCGCCAGCCGTCCTTGGTCTCCCGCCACACGTGGACGAAGCGCGCGGCGACGACTGCTGACGCGCCGCGCTCAACGAAGCGGTGCTCGCCCATCTCCACCGCTCCGAAACCCGGCAGCGCATACACGTGCACCGACCCCGGGACCAGTTGGCGGCGTACGCCCTTCGCCCGCGGACAGTTCTGCGCGAGGTGCGCGAAGTCGGCGCGCACCTCGGCCCCGCGCCGGGCACCCGTCAGGTCATGATAGAACTCGACGTCGTCGGTGAGGAGGGCGTTCACCCGGGCCGTGTCGCACGCGGCGTAGCTCGCATCGAATAGCGCGCTGTCAGCGCGCATGACGGCCTCGTAGAGCGCGCCGCCCTGCGACGGATCCGCCGCCTCCCCGTCACGCACGCCGCGAAGGGTCAGCCCGGGCCCGGTCACGGTCACCGCACGCGCCCGGTCACCTTCGGTGGAGAACACGAGCCGGAAGTCGGGTGCGTCAGCCGGCTGGAAGGTGTGCGAACCGAGGGAGACTAGGCGGCTCGGTGTATTCGTGCGGAGCTGCCCGAGGAGAGCCCCCTCTTCCTCGTAGACGCGCAGCGGCATCGAGTTGGTGCCAGTGCTGTCGGCCAGCGTGTAGTGGCCGATGTAGATCGTGGGATCAGGGGCTGGGAGCGGGACGACAGGTACTTGCGCGACGAGCGGGCTCGCGGCCATAACGCTGACCGCAGCGAACAGCAGAGGGGAGCGGCGCACAGGCGACAGAGGTAGGGGGAGAACAAGGATGGGGAGAGCGGGAGCGCGGGCCGTAAACCGGCGCCTACCCACGTTACGGCCGATTCCCTCGTTCAGTTTCGCATGCACCGGACTGAGCCTTCCCTCTCTGCCTTCGCGTGGCAGGCTGGCCCACACGTTCCCGTCGTGCCGTTTTGTTGGCCGCAGTCCTGTTACCCGCTGTCGTACCAGGTGCCGTCGTCGCATCGGTCGCGTTAGGCGCCGTGGACGGCGGCGGGCTCTTCATGGAGATCACCGCTCGCAGCCCGTGCGATATCGGTGCGAAGGGTGGATACGCGTCAGGCGCGCGCGCCGCTCGGCACGTGCGTGAACACTGACGCTCTCAGCGAGGAGGGCAACGGATCAACCGCGGCGCGCCGCAGGATCTTGATCGGGCACCGCCGCCTCGCGGTCGGACTGGTCCTCGGTGCCGACAGCTGGGCGACGGAGCCACTGCACCGCCGTACTCGGCTCGCGGAAGATGTGCGCGGCGACGCCGCGGTCCGCAAAGCATCCGCTGACGAGCCGCACGAGCGGACCCGGCGCGTGCGCGGGCGGGATCACGCCCACGCGCCCGCCGAAGCCGGCGCAGCGCCGCCCCATGTACTGCGTCAGCTGCTCGACGTCGGTCTGCGAACGCCCCGCGAACGACTGCGAGTTGCGCATGTCGAGCACGATGCCATGCAGCGGGCGAGCGACGGCGTCGTCGAGCACCGCCCCCACCGCCGCCGCCAGCTCGCTCGGCGTGTAGCGCCCGCACGCATGGACGATCGCGACCGTTCGCCTAAGTCGGTAGCTCACCGCGGCGCCATTGCCGCCGGGGGGAGCCGGAGTGTCCGATGCAGGGCCGCCTGTCTCGCTCGGCTGGGCTGGCCCGCTCAGCCGCGGTGATTCCCGCGCGTCCGCGCTCGGCAACTGGCGATGCGGCATCGTGAAAATATGCGCCGGCCCGGTGCGGCGCGCAACGGAGCGGAGCGCCTAACGATCTGCGTCACGCCTCGCGCCCGTGACGAGCCGCGCAGGGCTCCCAATCGGTTCGGACGCGGGCAGTCCATTGCTAGCGCCCCATCTGGCGCTCAGTTCCAGAGTCAGTTGCCGACACACACGGCGACGCGTATCGTCTCGATCGAGCCGCGTTCGGAAGCGTCGGACTCACGGCGGGCCATACGACAGTCGAGGCCCGCGAACCTCCAACTCATGCCCATGCGTGCGCTCGTGCGCCCTCGCGCTGGCAAGCCGGCGATCCGGCCTGTGCTCATGCTGTTCGGCGCCTGGTCGGCCGCCGTGGCGCTCACTGCCGCGCCGCTCGGCGCGCAGCAGCGTCCGAACGCGGCGCCGGCGCCGTCAGGCATCTTCGTCGATGTCATCCGCGAACGCTGGCTCAACGCACGGCAGCGGCCCGAGTTCACGCCGATGACCGAGTCGGAGCGGTGGGTGAAGATCGCCGGTGTCGCGCAACATCCGTCGGCGAAGACGCGGACCCTCTCGCTCGCCTTCAACGTTGACGCGGGCGGGCCGGGAACCGCGCAGCTCACGAGCGACGATCGCGGCCGCGTCGTCCGGCTCGTGGCGAGCTTTCCCCCGCCTCGGCCCGACCGCGGTGCGCTGCCCGCGCTGGTGAGCCCGGCCGAGGAGACTCGGTGGGCGATCTTCAATGGCGTCGAGCAACGCTACGCGTCACTCCCCGAGACGCGCGTCTGGGACCTCGTGCCCGTGCGTCCCACTGAGCCGCTCGCCGTCGGCCGCCGCTGGCGCGACACGCTCGACCTCCGCGCGTCGCTCGGCGAGTACCGCCAGTCGCTGCGCGGAGTCCGCGAGCACACCGTCACCGGTGACACGCTGGTCCGCGGCCGGCGACTCTGGATCGTCCGCGACAGCGCGGTCGTGCACTATGAGGAACACCTCCTCGTCGAGGAGCGGACCCTCGACACGCTCGCCGTCGTCGATCGATCGGGCGACGGCACGATCGTTGGACGGCATCTGCTCGACCCGACGCTCGACGTCGACCGCCTTCGCAACGACACGACGACGCTGACCGGACTCGCCGTCCTTCGCTACCCCGACGGGCGGAGCTTCACGACGCCGGCACGCTATGAGCGCGTGCAGCGCCTCGAACTCCTCGACGCGGCCGCGTATGCCGCGCGTGAGCGGAAGCGTCGGGCGGCGGAGGGAGAGTTCAGCATCGTGTTCCGGTTCGAAGGCGACGAAGAGCGCGTCGCCAACGGCGACAGTGCGCTCATCAACGCCCTGCTCGACACCATTGCGACCGGCCGCGATCCGGATGCGCGTGCGCGGGCGGCCAGCATGCTCCGATTCGCGGGTTCGCCAGCGCTGCGGCCGCGACTCAGAGCGGCATGGCTGCGCGCGGGTGATACGGTGTCGATCGTTCACGAGCTGGAGGAGGGGTGGGTGGACCCGTCCCGCTCGATCGACGAGCGGGATCTGGCGCTGCTGTTGCCGATCATGGCGGACCCCGGCGTCGCTTTCGCCTTTGGCCTCGACCGTGATCCGCATCTCGAGAACGCGCGCCAGGGACTGCTCACCCATCCGCCTGCCGTCACGCCATCCACATCCGAGTGGCCCAGCGTTCCCGCGGTCTGTCGGACGCTCGCCGCGCAGTGGAATGCCGACGTCGATCCGCGCCTGCGGAGCCTGGGACTGATCGCGCAGTTCACGCTCGATCCGAAGCACTGGGCGGACACGGTGATGACGCGTTATCAGGCGGGCGACCGCTTTCTCGAGCCGGCGGTGTCGCTGATCCGCGGCGTCGCGGCGACGTGGGCCGCGGGCTCGCACGCCGGACTTCCGCCCGTGGGCGCGGACTGGCGCGCGTGGTCAAACTGGATGGATGGTCGCAATCCTGAGTACCGGACGATGGGGGCACCGGATCTCGCGCGCTTCGGCGACAACCACACCGACGCGATCCGTCTCGCGCAGGCCATGAGCGGGCGCGACTTCGCGGCAGAGTGGCGCGACGCGATGCGAACCGAGACAAGCGATAGCGCGCGTTACGTCTACGACGTGCTGCTGCTCGGCATCGATTCACTGCGGGAGGACGCGGCGGCGATCGCCGCACGCCTGCAGTCGACGTCGCCCTTGCTGCGCGATCTCGCTCGTCGCGAGGTCGCAGTGCTGCTCGATCGAGACGCGCCACTCGCCGACTCGGCCACCACCGCAGAGGTGCAGAATCGAGTGCTCGCTGTCGCGATCGACGACGCCGCTCCCTGGCCGCTGCTCGATTCGACGACGTGGCGACGCCGTGAGTCGCCGATGCCGCGCCACGTCGTTAGCGCGGCGGACATGGCCTACGCACGCCCTGCCGCCACGCCTGGGCCGCTCGTGCTGATGGGTGACAGCTTGGCCCCCGCGGTGCGCGACCGATGGGGCAAACGGCAGCTTCGGATCGAGAGCGCGGGGTGGAACACGAAGTCGAGCGAGAGCGTCATCATTCTCGCGGTGTCCGCGGTCCGAATGGCCGGCCCGTTTGCGCGTGTCTCGATCGACCAGTCACACCTGACGGCGCGCGTGAAGGGCCGCGGGCAGAGCTCGGCAGCCGGGACCACGCTCTATCTGCTCCGGCGCGGCGCCGACTGGGTCATCGTCTCGGTGGCGGCGTGGATCACCTGATGACCCATCGCCGGCGCCGTCAGGCATTTGCCTCCACGTCCTTCGCGAAGGCTGGCTCAACGCGCGCCGGCGCTCGCCGGAAACCAACGAAGCGTCAGTGCCGACATTGAGGACGAGTCTCCGCATTCTGCGTTTGCAGCCTTGGGACCCTTCACCTGAGCTGCACTATGCCTCTCGGCACCGAGACGGTAAGGGGCACGGGACTCGCTACGAGTTCCCCTACGCCGGGCGCATCAAGCGCCGTGGCGTCCTCGCAGCCTTCGCGCCTCGCATCGCGGATCCGGATCGGGTGACTGCGCTCCTCTGGATCAACGATGACGATCGCGTCGCCTTCGTCGCGGCCGCGCACGAGGCGTACGTTCGCGGCTCGGCGCAGCAGGTGCCTAACGGTGAAGCGGTACCGCGGTCAGTCGACGCGCTCGCGCGGTGGGCGTACCTCGATTCGGTTTCTTAGCGTTAGCATACGCGAGAGCGTGCCCGGCGACGATGATCGCCGGGTGCGCTCTCGTTATCGATCCATTCTCCGGCGACGGCGGGCTGGCACACCAATCGCGCCGCTCTCGAAACTAAGTGTTGCGATACTTGTCGAATTGGTTCAAGCGATTATTGATCTATTGACGAAATCCACAGCCTCGTCTGTAAATGCTTTAGCGACAAACACTTAGAGTATACCCGTACGGTTTGCGCTCTGCGGGTGAATACGAGTACGTTTACCGTACGGCTTTCGGAACGGAATTGCTCGTGTTAGGCATACAGAGAGCGGCGCATCTCGAAGGTCAGGACACGCCGCTCTCAGAAGAAGAGTGAAAGCTGGGAGCGTTGGCTCGAATGGTAAGGCACCGGATTGTCAATCCGAGGTTGACCAAAAGGGAGGAGCCCTAGCAAGCCGTCCCCAGTAGGTCTTGTGGGTTCGAGTCCCACACGCTCCGCAGCTTTCACTTTGTTATAGGCGGGCCGCCATGTCAGAGGAGGTGCGGTCCGCTTGTTTTTTCGTTATTAGCCATCCGGACTCGTGCCGTGATGCGGATGCGAACTCGTATGCCAACGCGTGTGGTAACAAGCGTCCTAACACGTGTTACCCTATGAAGATTCCTCGTGACAAGAGACGAGTCAAGTGTCAGGACAGGTGTCTGGTAACCGCTTTTTCACAGACAAGTTGAGACGTTGCAAGCAGTTGCGGGCTGTGATTAGTCAAGGAAACTGGTTACCAGAAAGTTCTAGTGCGGGCATGCGCGATGCCGGGTAGGCCTGCTTCCGGCGGTGCGTGGCCACAACGGCGCCGACGACGGCGACAGTGGTGACAGCGACCACCTTTACACCGGAATTCGGACGTGGCCAGGGAAGCCGGTAGATTCACGCGCTTAGCCACGATGGGCGCGCCGGCCCGCCGCTGCATGTGCGCCGCGCCCTCAACCGGATGCTCCTGTCTAACGGAATCGTTCTTCTGTTCGGCAGCCAGCCGAGGTGCTCCTGCTCGCACATCACGGTGGGTTAGGCTAATGCGCGTTAGGCGGGTGTTGGAAGTGCGCCCGCCTCGAGGCTTTCCAATAGTTCCAGCAATCCCGCTGCTTCCCACGCCTGATTGCGCTTCGATTCGGAGAGCGGGAGGAGCACCCCCACCGCGACAAGTTCCTGGATCGCGTCGTAGACAACGGCCTTGGTTCGGCCGGTCACCGCGGTGGCGACGGGAGCAGTGATCATCGGGTGCGCAGGAAGGATGTCGATGATCGCCCATGCTGTCGCACCGGCGCGTGGCGGCGCGCTCGTCGCGCGAAGCCGCTCGCGCCACGACTCGGTGAGCGCGCCCACCGCGCGCAGATAGGCCGTCGCCAAGCGGGCGGACACGGCAGCGGCCGCGGCGAACTGCTCGACCCAGGCCGCGACGCGCTCGCCGCGGAATCCGGTGAGTCCTTCGATGTAGCGGTCGCGCGCGTTCGCGAGCACGACGCTGATCGGCGGAACGTAGCCGGGCGCGATCCCGCGTCGGCGGAGCACGACGTGGATCAGCGCGCGGCCC
>JABFWM010000150.1 GCA_013362195.1 Acidobacteriota bacterium | reverse complement strand
CATCGCGTCGAAGACCACTACGAATATTCCTACCGCGTCGTCAGCGTGATCTCCGTGGGGTGGAAGGTGCGATGATGGCCACAGAAGCCACAGAAGAACACAGAAAAACACAGAAGACAGAAGACCGAAGACCGAAAACCCAAGAACAACAGATAACACGGCCGGTCACAGAGACGCACAAACAATAGAGGGCAGATGATGACGCTGAAATCCGTGGCGCTCGCGTTGCTGATCGTTGCCGCTGCTGCTGTTCCGGTCGCGGTGCAGAACGCTCAACAGCCCGCTCAACCTGCGGCGGCGCGGCCGACGCGGCCGCAGCCGGCAATGGATCCCGAGCGCGCGCGGCAGCTCTACGTCAGCGTCGATCCCAACGATCATTCGACGGGCTACAACTTTCAGCGTGACCTGGACGCGAAGGCGGAGACCGATCGACGCTACGCGGAGATCACCAGGGGCGTCGTCGACTATCAGAAGATCAAATACCGCAGCCGCGTCGGCGATCTCGAGATTCCCGCCTATCTGTTTCAGCCGCTGACGAAGCGCGGGCCTGCCGGACATGCCGCGCTCGTCTGGGTGCACGGCGGCGTGCACGGGAACTGGGACCTGCGATTGTGGCCCTTCGTGAGGGAAGCGGTCGATCGTGGCTACGTGATCATCTGTCCGGACTATCGCGGCAGCACCGGCTACGGCAAGGCGTTCCACGACGACATCGACTACGGCGGCTATGAAATCGACGACGTGATGAGCGCGGTCGAGTATTTGAAGACGCTGCCCCACGTCGATATGGATCGACTGGGGATCATGGGCTGGAGCCACGGCGGCTACATCACGCTGTTCACCGTCTTCCGGGATCGGACGCCGTTCAAAGCGGCCGCGGCGATCGTGCCGGTGACGAACCTCGTGTTCCGGCTGTCGTACAAGGGGCCGTCCTACCAGCGCGGCTTCGCGACGCAGAAGCGGATTCAGGGGCTCCCGTTCGAGAAGCCGGATCTCTACATCCAGCGCTCGCCGCTGTACAGCGTCGACAGCCTGCAGGTGCCGCTGCTGGTCCACGCGGCGACGAACGACACCGACGTGAATTTCGTCGAGGACCAGCAGATGATCGACGCCCTCCGCTCGCGGAAGCCGCATCTCGCGGAGACGAAGGTCTACGTCGATCCGCCGGTCGGCTATGCCGGCGGCGGCCACACGTTCAGCCGGCGCGTGAACCTCGACACGCTTCAGCGGGAGGACACGCCGGAACAGATTGACTCGTGGAACCGCACCTGGACGTTTTTCGAGTGGCACCTCAGGCCGCAGACGCCGCCGCAGTCCCCCGCAGCGAAACGCTGATCGGATGTGTGCGGTGGCGGTGCCTCAGTGCTTCGTGGTCGTGGCCGCGAGGAGCTTCTCCATCTCGTCCATCACCCGGTTCATCTTCCGCATCGTCAGGTCGAGCGGCTCGCTGCTCGTCATGTCCACGCCGGCGTCTTTCAGCAGCTCGATCGGATACTTCGATCCGCCCGCGGAGAGGAACGCCAGATAGCGCCTCAGCGCGTCGTCATCGCCCGACAACACCTTCTCTGACAAGGCCGCGGACGCGGTGAACGACGTCGCGTACTGATACACGTAGAAGTCGTAATAGAAGTGCGGGATGAACGCCCACTCGTGAGCGACGTCGTCGTCCACCACCGCGATGCCCTGTTCGTGGCCGTAGTACTTGCGGGTGATCTCGAGATAGAGCGCGTCGAGCGCGTCGCCGGTGATCGGCCGTCCCTGCTCCGCCATCTCGTGCATGCGCAGCTCGAACTCGGCGAACTGCGTCTGGCGGAACACCGTGCCCTTGATGTTCTCGAGGTAGTTGCCGAGGAGCGACAGCTTCGTCCTGTCGTCCTTGATCGTCTTCAGCATGTGCTCGATGAGCAGCGCCTCGTTGAACGTCGACGCGACTTCGGCGACGAAGATTGGATAGTTCGCGAGCGGATAGGGCTGGGCCTTGTTCGACAGGTAGCTCTGCATCGTGTGTCCCAGCTCGTGCGCCACCGTGCTGACGTCCGCATACTTGCCGTTGAAATTGATCAACATGTAGGGGTGGACGTCGTAGGCGGAGCCGTTGGAGTAGGCGCCGCTTCGCTTGCCTTCGTTCGGCAGCAGATCGATCCACCGCTCTTTGAACGCGCGCTGGACCGCCGCGGCGTAGTCGGCGCCGAGCGGCGCAATCGCGGCGAGCACCATCCGCTCGGCTTCTTCCGGCGTGTAGGTCAGATCCACCGACGCGACCAGCGGCGCATAGAGGTCGTAGTAGTGCAGCTCCTGCAGATTCATCATGCGCTTGCGCAGCCGCAGGTAGCGGTGGAAGGCTGGCAGGCTCTGATTGACGCCATCGACGAGGCGCGAATAGACCGCCGCGGGAATGTTGGACGCGTCGAGCGCCGCTTCGAGCGCGCTGCCGTATTTCCTCGCGCTCGCGAAGAACTCGTTCGCCTGCACCTGGCCGTTCAGCGTCGATCCGAACGTGCCGCGGTACTGGCCGAGCGCGCCGAAGAACGCCGACATCACCTTCTGCCGATCCTCCCGGTTCGGCAGCGTGCGATAGAGGTTGAACGACGACGAGTCGATCTTGACCGTCTTGTTGTCGCTCAGCGTCACCGACGGGTAGGGAAAGTCCGCGTTCGAAAAGATGTTGTAGGTGTTCGACGGCGCGCCGCCGACGACCGACGCGCTCGCGAGCAGCCGTTCCTGGCCGTCGTCGAGGGTGTGCGGCCGGCGCCGCTGGATGTCATCCAGGTAGTGCTGATACACCTTCAGCCGAGGCTCTCGCGAAGCCCACTCGTCGAGCGTGGCCGTGTTCATCTTCAGGATCTCGGGTTCGACGAACGCGGTTGCGGAGGCGAACTTCGCCCCGAGCTGCTGCATCTCCTGCTGCATGCCCTGCGCGGCGCTGACCCGCGTGTCCTGGTCGGCCAGGAGACTGGCGTAGGTCGAGAGGCGGGCGAGGTCTTTGCCGAGCCGTGATACGAGGTCGAGGGCGTCGGCGAGGCGCGCCGGGCCGGAGCCGAGCGTGCCGCCGAACGCGGCAATCTGCGGCATCCCGGCGATCAGCTTTTCCTTCGCCGATCGCCAGGCGGCGTCAGACGGATAGAGATCCGTCAGGTTCCACTTGTAGGTATCCTGAATGCGCGAGCGGTCGCGTTCCTGCGCCGCCGGCCGGGAGCTGACGAACAGGAACAGCGCGACGATCGCGACAAGCGCGCGGACATATCTCACCATGCGGCGGTCCTCACTGGTTCCCGCAGCATAGCTGGCACGCGCCCGCGGTCACAAGGAGCGTGACGCTCCGGCCTCGACTGCCTTCACGGCGTCGACGATGAGATCGATCAGCGCGGCGGGTGTCGCCGCGTTCAGCGCGGCATCGTCGGCATCGGTGAGGCGATGGCTCCGGATGATGTTCACGAGGTGCCATCGCGACAGTGCGCCGAGCTGGCGCCGGAGCAGCCGCTCGCCCTTTCGATACACCGAAAAGGGATTCAGGATGCTGTCCGCCGCGGGGTCGACGTGCGTTACGTTTGCCGCCGGGCCATCGAAGACCGGCGGGGCAATCTCGCGCGCGAGCGGACGGACGAGGGGATTGAGCGTCCGGTGCAGCGATCCTTCGAGGTAGATCGGCGTCAGACCCGTCGCCCAATAAATCGTGTCGGTGCGGTTGGGCTGCGTGGTTTCGCGAGCGGATCGCAGCGGCTCCCCGCCATCGCGGGGAAGAAACTCAATCCAGCCCTGCCACATGCCGTCGGGCATTTCGCCGCCGCACGCACGCGCCTTGTAGCGTTTTCCGTCCGGCGATTGGACGGAATCGGAGAATTCGACAAGAACTTCTGCCACGGTCGTCCTCCAGCGCCAGCACTGCAAAAAGACGTCCAGTCACCGTTCGGCCTCGGCATAGAGTCGGCGTATGGTGTCGACGGTTCGTCGCGATTCGGCAAGCGACACGCGGGGAGGTGCGCCGTCGAGCGCCGCCGCGGCGATGTCGCGGATTTCGCCGACATAGGGGTCATCGCGCTCGAAAGGCACCGGAGAGATCGTATCCCCACGCGTGAGCAGCAGGCGACTCTCCGGCCCGGTCCTGAACGCACGGTCCACGCGCAGCACGCCCTCGGTGCCGACGATTTCCATTTCGGCGCGGAACGCCGCCCGGAACCCGCAATCGAACTGCGCGGCGGCGCCGTTTGGAAACTTCAACATCCCTGCGAAGGCCATGACGATGCCGGATGGGCTGCGTTCCTCCCAGCCGAACACGTCGGTCGGCGCCGCGCCCGCGAGCAGGCACGAGTAGCTGACCGGATAGCAGCCGACGTCCCACAACGAACCGCCGCCGAGCGCGGGATCGAACCGGACGTCGTTGGCCCGCGTCAGCGGAAACGTAAACGCGCCGCGGATGAAGCGCAGCTCGCCGATCGCGCCCTCCTGGACGCTCCGCTCCACGGCCTGCGTCAGCGGGTGATGGCGGTACATGAACGCCTCCGCCGCGACGCGCCCGCTGCGGCGCACGGCGTCGGCGACGAGATCCACCTCGGCGACGGACAGCGCCAGCGGCTTCTCGCACAGCACGTGCTTGCCCGCGTCGAGTGCCCGCACCGTCCACTCGGCGTGAAGGCTGTTGGGCAGGCTGATGTAGATGGCGTCGATCGCCGGATCGGCCAGCAGCGCGTCGTACGATTCGATGGCGCGCGGAATCTTCCACTCGGCGGCATACGCACGCGCGCGCTCGAGCGCCCGGCTCGCCACGGCGTCGAGCCTGCTTCGCGCCGCTTCCGTCATGACCGGGATCACCGCGCGATTGATGCGCGCAGTCCCGAGCAGGCCCCAGCGAAGAATGCGATTCGAAGCCATGTCAGCGGATCGCGACGCGGCCGTCGCCGCTGGTTGCGACGCGTCTCTCCGGGTTTCCGTTCAAATACACGTTATCCTCGCCGATGCTATGCGCGAGAGTATAACGGCATGCCGCCGCTCGTGATTCGTTCGACCCGAGTCGTGCTGGCGAACGGCGTCACCCCGGGCGCCGTGCACGTCGCGGACAGCGGACGCATCGACCGGATCGCGGACTATGACGCGCCGCTGCCCGGCGCCGCCACGCTGCACGACGTCGGCGCGCTCGTCATCATGCCGGGCGTCGTCGACACCCACGTGCACGTGAACGAGCCCGGACGGACCGATTGGGAAGGCTTCGACACGGCCACCGCGGCGGCCGCCGCCGGCGGCGTCACGACCATCGTCGACATGCCGCTGAACAGCATTCCGGCGACGACGACGAGGGCCGCGCTGGCGGCAAAGCGCGCCGCCGCGCGCGGCACCGCGCGAGTGGACGTCGCGTGCTGGGGCGGCGTGGTGCCCGGCAACACCCGCGAGCTCGCTGGAATGTGCGCCGCCGGCGTGTGCGGCTTCAAGTGCTTCCTGGTGCCGTCAGGCGTCGACGAGTTCCCCGCGGTCTCAGCCGCCGACCTGCGAGCCGCCCTGCCGATCCTCGCCGACCACGGCGCGCCGCTGCTCGTCCACGCGGAGTCTCCCGGCGCGCTGGCTGGCGTGGCCGACGGGGCGCCTCGGGATCGCTATGCGACATGGCTGACCTCGCGGCCGGATCGCGCCGAAGTGGAAGCGATCGAGTTGATGATTGCGCTCTGCCGCGAGTCCGGCACGCGCGTCCACGTCGTGCACCTCTCGTCAGCGCAGGCGCTCCCTCCGCTGCGCGCCGCGCGCGCGCGGGGACTGCCGATCACCGTGGAGACCTGTCCGCATTACCTGACGTTTGCCGCCGAGGACATCGGCGACGGCGATACGCGTTTCAAGTGTGCGCCGCCGATTCGGTCGCGCGGGAATCGCGAGGCGCTGTGGGCGGCCCTCCAGGGCGCCGACATCGACCTCGTGGCGAGCGATCATTCGCCATGTCCGCCGCTGATGAAAACGCGCGGCGATTTCATCGGCGCATGGGGAGGCATCGGATCCCTCGAGCTGTCGCTTGCCGCAGTCTGGACCGGGGCATCGCGCCGCGGCAGCTCGATCGCCGACGTCGTCCGATGGCAGTGCGCCCGTCCCGCGGCGCTTGCGGGCCTCTCGCATCGCAAAGGCGCACTTGCCGAAGGCCTTGACGCCGACGTGGTGGTGTTCGATCCCGATGCGACGCGGACGATCGATGCGCGGACCCTTCATCAGCGGCACACGATCACGCCGTACGACGGGCTGACGCTGCGGGGGATCGTGCGGGAGACGTATGTCCGCGGGCGTCTCGTGTATCGTGATGGTGGCGCCGTCGCCGCTGCGGGCGGCGGCGAGCTGCTGGCGCGCCCATCGTAATGCAGCATTTCACGAACCTGATCAACCTCGCGTCGGCGCGGCTCGGCGCCGCGGCGCTCGCCGCCAACGACGAGTTCTTTGCGCCGAAAGACAATCTGATCAAGCCCGAGCCGCCGGTCTTCATCGCCGACCGCTACACGGATCGCGGCAAGTGGATGGACGGCTGGGAAACGCGCCGGCGCCGCACCCCTGGACACGACTGGTGCATCGTGAAACTCGGATTGGCGGGCGTCATCCGATCGATCGTCGTCGACACCTCCTTCTTCCGCGGCAACTATCCGTCGCATTGTTCGCTCGACGCGTGCGGCGTGCCCGACGGCACGAGCGTCGCGGATCTCACCGATGGACCGACCGTCTGGCACCCGATCCTGGCGCAATCCGAGTTGCGTGGCGACGCGGAGAACACGCTGACGATCGACGATGCGCGCCGGTTCACGCACGTGCGCCTCAACATTTATCCCGACGGCGGCGTCGCCCGCCTGCGCGTGCTCGGCGACGCGCTGCCGGACTGGACGCGCGTGCTCGCGCACTCGAGCGACATCGATCTCGCGTCGGTCGCCAACGGCGCCCACGTCGTCGACACGAGCGACCGGTTCTTCGGCGAGCCGGCGAACATGCTGATGCCCTATCCCGCGGCCCACATGGGCGACGGCTGGGAGACGCGGCGGCGGCGCGGTCCCGGGCACGACTGGTCCGTCGTGCATCTCGGCATCGAAGGGGCGATCCACCGTCTCGAGATCGCGACGACGCATTTCAAGGGGAATTATCCGGAGAGCTGTTCGGTCGAATCGTCGGTCGTTCACGACGTGCGCGGCGGCGTGTCGGCGGATTCCTCGACGGTGCGCGCGCACTGGTCCGCGGCGCTGCCGCGGACACCGTTGCAGCCCGACGCCGTCCACGTGTTCGATCAGGCGGCCATCGCTCACGGCCTGAGCGCGACGCATGTGCGGCTGAACATCTTTCCAGACGGCGGGATCAGCCGGTTCCGCGTCCTCGGCGCGCCAACGCCGGGCGCGCGCCGCGCCGCCGTGCTCCACGTCGTCAACGCGATGGACGAGCCCGAAGTCCGCGCGACGCTGGCGAACTTCCTCGGCGCGCCGGCGTGGATCGATCGCATGGCGCGCGCGCGTCCGTTCCGCTCCGCGCAGGAGGTGTTCAGCGCCAGCGATCGCGAAGCGTCGGCGCTCGGCCGCGAGGACTGGCTGGAGGCGTTCCGCCATCATCCGCGCCTCGGCGAACGAGCCGCCGAGCGGGCGCAGTCCGAGACCGCGAGCGGCTGGTCGACGCGCGAGCAGGCGGGCGTTCATGGCGCGGCGGACGCAGACGTCGCGGCGCTGGCCGAGGCCAACCGCGAGTACGAGCGCCGCTTCGGCCACGTGTTCATCACCTGCGCGTCGGGCAAGAGCGCCGGCGCGATGCTCGCCGAACTGCGCGGCCGCCTGTCCAACGATCCCGCGACGGAGCGCGAGACCGCGGCGGCGGAGCAGCGGAAGATCACGCGGCTGCGGTGGGAGCAGGTGCTCGGATGACGCTGTCGACGCACGTGCTCGACACGTCGATCGGCCGTCCCGCCGCCGGCGTGCGGGTGCGGCTGCTGCAGCGGGTCGCCACCACGGGCGAATGGGTTGACGTCGCCGAGGGTACGACCGACAGCGACGGACGCATCGCGGCGTGGACGCCGGGGGACCGCGAGCTGAAGGCCGGAACCTACCGGTTGACGTTTGCGGTGTCCGCGTATTTCGCGGCGCGCGGGGTGGACACGTTCTACACCGACATCGCCGTCGAGTTCCTCGCGCGCGACGAATCGCACTACCACGTGCCGCTGCTCGTCAGCCCGTTCGCCTATTCCACGTATCGAGGAAGTTGAACGTGATCGTCAACCCGTCCGAGTGGATCAACCTGCTGCTGCGCTGGACGCACGTTTTCGCGGCGATCCTGTGGGTCGGCACCACCTACTACTTCACGTGGCTCGATGGTCAGCTCCGCAGAGCCGCGGCGCATGACGGCAACGTCTGGATGGTGCACAGCGGCGGCTTCTACACGGTCGTCAAGCAGAAGACGCTGGGAGTGCCACCATCGCGGCTGCACTGGTTCCGCTGGGAAGCAATGGTCACCTGGCTGAGCGGCGTGATGCTGCTGGGCGTCGTGTACTACAAGGGCGGGCTGCTCGTCGACCC
>JABFWM010000663.1 GCA_013362195.1 Acidobacteriota bacterium | reverse complement strand
GGCGAGCGCACGATCTGGATCGATTGCGACGTCATTCAAGCCGACGGCGGTACCCGCACCGCGTCGATCACCGGCGGCTTCGTCGCGCTCGTCCTCGCGCTGCAGCGCATGCGCGAACTCGCGCTGATCCGCGACCTGCCGGTCGCCGACTACGTGGCCGCGACCAGCGTCGGCATCGTCGACGGCTCGGCGCTCCTCGACCTCGCCTACGACGAGGACTCGAAGGCGGAAGTCGACATGAACTTCGTGAAGACCGGCGACGGGCGGTTCATCGAGCTGCAGGGCACCGCCGAGGGCCAGCCGTTCGACAAACGGGCGCTCGATGCGCTGATGGAGCTGGCGGACGCCGGCATCAAATCGCTGATTGCCATGCAGAAGAGCGTGGTCGGCGACTTCCTCAAGAAGTGACGGGACCCGCGGGCCTTCCGCCGCTGCTCATCGCCACCTCCAATCAAGGCAAGCTGCGCGAGATTCTCGCGATCCTGGACGGCGTGCCCTTCGAGCTGCGGACCCTGGCCGATTTCCCCGCCATCGACGCGCCGGAAGAAACGGGCCGCACGTTTGCCGACAACGCCCGGCTCAAGGCGCTCTATTACGCCGAGCGCGCCGGCCTGCCCGCGGTCGCGGACGACTCGGGGATCGAGATCGATGCACTCGACAACGCGCCGGGCGTGCACTCCGCGCGCTGGCACGGCACCGACTATCCGACGAAGTTCGCGGCGATCTATCGCGAGCTGGCGGCGCGCGGCCTGACGACGAGCCCGGCGCGGTTCGTCGCGCACGTGGCGCTCGCCGATCGCGGCCGCATCGTCGCCGAAACGACGGGCGTGATTCGGGGCGAGATCGCGCCGCAGCCGCGCGGGACGCACGGCTTCGGATACGACCCGATCTTTTATTACCCGCCGTACGGCTGCACCCTGGCTGAGGTCGACGGCGCGCGCAAGGCGGCCGTGAGCCATCGCGGTCAGGCGTTCACCGCCCTTCGCGCGCGTCTCCTGTCAACCCTCGGCGCCAGCCCGCCATCTAAGCAGGCATGAAGCACCTGTTTCTCGCGGCATGTCTCCTCGCGGTGACGGTCGACGCCCAGACGCGGACCGGCACCGTGACCGGCACGTGGCAGTCGGACGTCCGGCATGACTGGACGCAGGACAACGAGCGGCTCGTCTCGGTGCAGCTCGAGCGCGACGGCAGCCACAACGGCTTCGGCATTCCCGAACGCGCCGCGCCCGCGCTTGCCGATCGCCGCGCCGACCGCCCCGTCCACTTCACGCTGCAGCGCGATGCCGGCCGGTTCGAATTCGACGGACGCGTCAGCAACGGACGCGGTGCGGGCGAGTTCCTGTTCGTGCGCAACGACGACTTCGTCAGCGGCATGGCGCGACTCGGCTACACGCGGCTGTCCGACGACGACGTGTGGCGTTTCGCGGTGCATGACGTCAGCCGCGAATACGTGTCCGGATATCGCGCCGCCGGCTACACGCCGAGCCGCGACGAGTTGATCACGACGCGAATTCACGGCGCCACGCCGGCCTTCGCGCAGGACGTGAAGCAGCAGGGCATCGGAGCGGCGACCATCGACGATCTCGTCACCATGCGCATCCACGGGGTGACGCCGGAATTCATCAAGGAGATGCGCGACCTCGGATACAAGGACCTCTCGATCGACACGCTCGTCACGCTCCGCATTCACGGCGTCTCGGCGGAGTTCGTCAAGCAGATGGCGTCACTCGGGTTCAGGAACGAGCACCTCGAGCAGCTCGTCGCGTTCCGCATCCACGGCGTCTCGCCCGAGTTCATCACGTCGTTCGGCGATCTGGGGTACAAAAACCTCACCGGCGAGCAGCTCGTCGCGATGCGGATTCACGGCGTCAGCCCGGAGTTCGTGAAGGCCCTGAACGATCTCGGCTACAAGCACGTCGACATCGACGACCTGGTCAAGATGCGCATTCACGGCGTCAGCCCGGAATTCATCCGTGAGATGCGGGACGTGGGATACGGCCACGTGAAGGTGGACCGGCTCGTCGAGTTCCGCATCCACAACGTCGACGCGGATCTCGTCCGCGATCTGAAGGCGCACGGCTTCACCAACATGAGTGAAGAGGATCTCGTGGACTTCAGCATCCACGGGAGGAGATGGCTGCGCAAGAGAGAGTGAGTCGGCCACCACCGATCACGGCGGTGCAAAGGCCGCGAAGAAGAACGCTCC
>JABFWM010000656.1 GCA_013362195.1 Acidobacteriota bacterium | reverse complement strand
GTTCATCGGGAGGCGCCGCGACGCAGACTGTTCGTGCCGCGGAGATAAAAGTCGGCGGTGGGACGGTCTCATGAGCCGCGGTCGTGCCGTGTCATGCGGCTGTCGCCCTTTCGTGGCTGGTGGCGAGCCCCGGGCCGTGACACCCGGCGGCCGGTCGTAGAATGATCTCCATGAAGCCGCCGGCCGAGACGCGCGCGATCATGAAGAAGCTCGCAACGCAGCATCCGAATGCCGACACGGAGCTGCACTACACGAGCCCGTACGAGCTGCTGGTCGCCACCATCCTGTCGGCGCAGTGCACCGACGAGCGCGTCAACCAGGTCACGCCGGCGCTGTTCGAGCGCTATCCGGACGCGCGCGCGCTCGCGAGCGCCACCACCGCCGAACTCGAGCCGCAGATCCAGTCGACCGGGTTCTTCCGAATGAAGTCCAAGGCGCTCGTCGGGATGGCGAACGCGGTCGTGGAGCGTCACGCGGGAGCGATCCCGCCGCGCATGGACGATCTGACGGAGCTGCCCGGCGTCGGCCGCAAGACCGCCAACGTCGTCCTCGGCCACGCGCTCGGGGTGCCTGGCCTTCCGGTCGACCGGCACGTGCTGCGGGTGGCGAATCGCCTCGGCATTGCCGAGAGCGAGGAACCGGAAGTCGTCGAACGGCAGCTCGGTGCGTCGATCCCGGCGCGCGACTGGACGAAAGCGTCCGACACGCTCATCCTGCACGGCCGGCGCATCTGCAAGCCGAAGCCGCTCTGCGATCGGTGTGTCGTGCGCGGCGACTGCGACTACTATCGCAGCGTCCTCGGCGTCGTCGCGAAGGCCGGACAACGGAAGGCCGACGCGGGTAAAGGGAAGGCCGAGGCCCGGAAGGCCGTCACGACGCGGCGATCTGCGGCACCGGCCGCGCAGGAGCCGACGCCCGGGAACGCCCGCCGGTCGCCGTCCCGCCGTCCGGTGAGGGCGAAGCGATGACCCGGGAAGCCTTCACCGCGCTCGTCGAAGAGGCGCTGCGCGAGATCCCGCGGCGCTTTCGCAGGGCGATGCGCAACGTGGCGGTGGTGGTCGAAGACGAGCCGGCACCGGAGATCCTCGACGAGATGGAGATCGAGGAGGGCGACACGCTGTTCGGTCTCTATCAGGGCACGCCCCTGCCGCAGCGCAGCTGGGACTACGGCAACAACCTGCCGGATCGCATTTCGATCTACCAGCGGCCGATCGAAGAGTCGTGCGAGGACGAGGACGAGATCCGCGACTGCATCGCCGAAACGGTGATCCACGAATTCGGCCACTACTTCGGCTTGAGCGAAGACGAGATCGAGGAGATCGAGGAGAAGTTCTGGCGCGGCGAGTCGATCGAGCGGGCATGACGCCGGAGCGGAGACGGGCGCCGCGCGGCGTGGCGCCGGCCCGGCCTCGCGCCCGCAAGCGCTTCGGTCAGCATTTTCTCGAATCGGCGTGGGCCGACAAGGTCGTCGACGCGATCGCGCCGCGGCCCGACGATCGGTTCGTCGAGATTGGCCCCGGCCCGGGCATTCTGACGGCCCGCCTGGCGCCCCGCGTTGCCGACTTGACGGCCGTCGAAATCGATCGCGATCTCGCCGCACGCCTTGCCCCGTCGCTTCCCGCTCACGCGCGCGTCATCGTCGCCGACGTGCTGCACGTCGATTTCGCGCCCTTGACGCGCGACGGGCCGGTTCGAATCGCCGGGAACCTTCCCTACAACATCTCGTCGCCCATTCTGTTCAAGACGATCGATGCCGCCCGTCGCACGGGCGGCATCGTCGACGCGACGTTCATGCTGCAGCTCGAGGTCGCCGAACGACTGGTCGCGCCGGTCGGGACGTCCGAATACGGCGTGCTGGCGATCCTCACGCAGCTGCACGCCGACGTGACGCGCCGGCTGATCCTTCCCCCCGGCGCGTTTCGTCCCATGCCGAGGGTCCGATCCGCGGTCGTGAGACTCGCGTTCCGCCCGCCGGCGGTCGCGATCGACGATGAGGCGCGATTCGAACGCCTCGTGCGGACGATGTTCACCCAGCGGCGGAAGACGCTGTTGAATGCGCTGCGTCCCTACGCGGCGTCCATTGGACGCGACGCGGCGTCGATGATCGCCGCCAGCGGGATCGACCCGCGCCGCCGCCCCGAAACGCTCGATCTCGCGGAGCTCGCGCGTCTCGCGGCGAGCCGGGCCTGAAGACCCGCCCTGCCCCCGTTG